>SLRT01000083.1 GCA_007130825.1 Syntrophomonadaceae bacterium
AATAAATTCCGGGCTTACGATAATGAATACCTCGGGTAAAGAAGATAATTTTTGGATTGGCTGCAGCATCCAGGATCCACTGGGCAACTGGCATGATCTGCCTGCACAAGAAACTCACCTTAAAGATAAAGAAAAGACCGCGGTGGATTTTTTCTGGCCGGTTCCGGGCGGAGAAAGTCAATTGGTCAGCGGCCCTTACCTGCTTACTATGGCTGTATGGTCAGAAATGCCCGGTGAAAAAAACGCTCGGAGACTGGCCACAGTTCAAAGAAAGGAAGCTTTTCACCTGCTAAAGTATCATGAAGATTTTTCTTCATTTAACCGGGACCTATGGGAAAAAAGTGAACATCCCCTGGGTTTGGGGCAGCTCGAAGCGGACAATGTTGCTATTGCAGACGACCTGCTTAAAATAACCATACCGGCCGATACTCTTGACGGTGGGCAACTTGAAAGCAAAGCATATGATCACCTTTATGGCTCTTACCGGGTTAACATGAAACTGCCCGATGCCCCGTCGTCTATAACCGGTTTTTTTCTTTACCGCGCTCCTGACTATTACCACGAAGTTGATATAGAAATTTTCAATGATACCAGGGGGAAAGTTATGTTTGTGACCTACGCTGGTGGAAACGTAACCAATGAGTATGAAACATATCCTGGCTTTGACCCAACGAAGGATTTTTATGAGTACCGTTTTGATTTTTACCCCGGGAAAGTAAGTTTTTATCTAGAGGGAGTGTTATTAAAAACTTTTAAAGATGGTCTAACCGACAAGCCGATGAAATTGATGATCAACTCATGGTTTCCCCGCTGGCTCGATGGCATAAGGCCGGAGCATGACGCTGTTACCCGGATTGACTGGATTAAATACTAAAAAACCTGATATAAATCGAACGATTATCGCTGCAGTGTAAAACCATACCGGGGATACAGGCAAATGAGCCGTCACGTATTTTATTCTTCCTGTACTATTGTAAAGCTTATGACCTGCGATCGTTTTTAATACCGGCAATCTTTAAGGTTAAGAAATAAACCAGGTTGTTAATTAATGTACTGGCAGCCTCTTCGTTTGTCTCATCTTTTACTGCCGCCCGGGGTGGGGATAATTCTATCCCGCCTTTACCCTCCAGCAGCTCTGCAGCCATTTCTTCCGCCTGCGCCGGGCCGACAAGACGCCAGTAGAGTAAATCGAGAAGATGTGCATATAGCGATACACGGGAGATAATCCAGTCATCTTCGTCCAGCTTTTTAAGCTTCTGCATAAAGATTGCTTGGTTCATTTTACCCGAACCGTTAATTGACTGATGGAGCTCCCACAAAGATTTTCCATTGATACCAAAGCGGCCGACCCTTCTGAGCA
Source organism: Syntrophomonadaceae bacterium (assembly GCA_007130825.1). Lineage (GTDB taxonomy): Bacteria > Bacillota > Dethiobacteria > DTU022 > DTU022 > B1SED10-74M. Next base: position 1,361 of record SLRT01000083.1, read on the forward strand.
CGCTGCCGCAGGCATAATTTTTGAAACCGTTTTCAGCGACAAGCGCTTCTTTAACCACAGACTTAACCACCCCTCCGATGTATTCCCCGAGTTTACTGTGCTGGCCGGCATTGGTGAGCCTGGTGGTTGACTCTAAATTGCTGACAATAATTGTCCCGTCTGTACCCGAGCCGGTGGCCAGTCCTTGCGAATAACAACTTGGGGCCAGCACTTCCTGCAGAGCTGCAGTTTTGGCTTCGGTACAGGTAACAAGGGCACGGGTAAGAGTCCCGGCTGAAAGAAAGGCGTCGATAAAAAGCATAATGTTGATCGTCCCCGGCTTTTCCGGAACGGGAATTCCGTCTTTTTCATGCCAGATAGAGGGATCTCCAGCCCTGCTGCCGTTAACATCTATTCCGGCAGTGGCAATCGCCGTTACACTAAAGTCTTCATAGCTTTTACTGTTGACTTTGGCATACTTCATCCTGGCTGCAGTGCTCAGGCCGGTAGCTGTCAGGGGGTTAATGTCCAGTTCTTCAGCAAGCAAGCGTAAGTGCTGACCATAGGTGGGAGCGCGCATCGCGCATCGCTCATCTGCAGAACCGTAAACCTCGGAGTAATTAAAGAGGTGATGCAGGTTTTCCCGGCACCCGCCATTGAGGCCGGAAGTGCTTAAAACCCTGCGGGGGCCGGTCAGTTTAATCACAATCGCCCGGTCGTCACGGCTTAGTTGATCGCCGCATGGAAGGTAAATATAATCCATAGTCAATATGATATACTAATGGCGGTAAAATGTCATTACTCTGAACTATTCTAACCGGAAATAATATGTCAGGGGGACAGTGGATTTGACACAAAGCTTTTAAGACCGTCGACCAGGGCCTGGAAAATTGTGCTGCCGCCGGAATACTCTTCACCGCACAGGAAAAGTTTTTCCACTTTGAGTTCAGGCAAATCCCGGGGTTCCATCTGCAAGGGGTTTTTGTTGAGGATTATCATATCAGCATTCTTGCCCGTTTCAAGACTACCCCGTTCATTTTCATCAAATGAGGTGTGGGCAATGTTGTAGGTATACATGCACAGGGCCTCGGCGATACTTGCTGAATACTGCGGGATGTAGTGGTTGCAGGCCCCGTATATACCCAGGACGGGATCAGGCGGCGCCACCGGCGAATCTGAGCCCCCGCTGATGTTAATGCCCATGGCCAGCATTTTTCGCAGCGGCCAGATGTGGCTGACCCTTTCACCAAGCAACCTTTCGAGGTATTCTACCGGCTCCAGCGAAGAAACAAGAAATTCCGGCTGCAGGGTGATGCCGATACCCAGTTTAGCGATTTTTTCCAGGGTCTGCTCCGGAACCAGGGGAGCATGGATCAGGGTGTGGCGGTGATCTTCCCGCGGGTAATCAGCGAGAGCAGCTTCAATAGCCTGTACAGCCTGGATTACAGCAGCATCTCCTGCGCAGTGTAGCTGAACCTGCAGGTCGGCCCGGTTGGCGTTTTTTACAAATTCGTTAACCTCTTCATCACGGTAAAAGAGGATACCCCGGTTTTTTTCGTTTTCTGCATACGGTTCAATCATGGCGGCATCTTTTGTCCCAAAAGATCCGTCCAGGGCGCAGTCAAAACAGCCGCCGATGCGGGGCAGCTTGCGCTTAAGAACTTTATTAATATCCATCGTCTGGAAATAGGGGCGGATTTGGATCTGTGTGCTCCGGGCCAGGAAGCGGACCAGGCCGACATCGAGATCCCTGGGATAGCCGACCCCTTCTGTGGTATGGATCAGGCCGACACCATAGGCGGCAAGAGTATCCAACCCCTTTAACATATAAGAAAGCATTTTGGGAACCGGTATTTTACCGCAGATATAATTGGCCGCTTCCAGGAAAGCCTCGTTGTGAATCTGTCCGGTTTCTAAATCAAAACCGCGTAAGTCGCGAATTTTCAGCGGAAGCAGGCCGATAGCCTTTGAATTAGCGACAGCTGAATGTCCGTCATAGCAAACCACAACGACGGGGCGGTCTTTAATGAACTGATCCAGTTCAGTACGGGTAATCAGCCTTTTTTCTGCGATAGTATGTTCGGAATGCCCAAAACCGAAAATGAGTTTTGCTTGCCGATCTCTGGAAGCATATTGTCTAATAATCGAACCGATTTCAGCGATTGAGGATGCTGAACGGACATCAAAAGTCGCATTGAACACAGAAAAGTTGGAAAAATGGATATGGCCATCGCCAAAGGCGGGAAGCAAAGCTTTTGAACCTAGCTCTAAATATTCGGAGTTTACCCTGTAGACCTCGGGCAGGTGGTCTCCAACAAAGACGATCTCTCCTTCATCTTCAACCAGGTAGTTAAAAACAGAACCGCTCCAATCACAGGTTATAATGTCCCCGTGAAATATTTTCATTTATCTTTTCCACCCTTCCTGCTTACCTGGAGTAACTTAAATAAAGGCTGAAGGAAACATAAGGCCCCTTTTGCCAAAACTACAAGTGTTATCCAGCTTTAACCAGTAAGTACATTAATACCGCCCTTTCAAACGGGCTCCTAACCAATTAAAAATTCTACAAAACAGATATATTTCCCTGCCTGGACAGGTAAAATGGTCTGTTTTATCAAAATATAAAGCACATAATCAAAATTATTTTGACAATTATTGCATAAATCGGTTATATTAATAAAAACACAGCCCCTTTTTTCTTAACATATGAGATAAAACATTTAACATTTACATGATCCATAAAACAAAACTGGAGGAACAAAATGCCCGCTAAAGTTATTTTAAATCCTTATTCCAATCGCTGGAAGGCAAAAAAGCGCTGGCCGCAGGCAGAATCTGCCCTTATAGCGGCCGGTGTTGACTTTTCACTGGCTGTGTCAGAGCACCGCTTACATGGGGTCGAACTGGCTGAAAAAGCAGTCCAGGCCGGCTTTTCACCGATCATTGCCGCCGGGGGAGACGGAACGATTGGTGATATAGTAAACGGAATGGCCCGGGTAAAAAAAGGCGGGCACCTGGGTGTAATAGGTATAATGCCCCTTGGAACCGCCAATGATTTTGTCTGCAACCTGAATATGCCTCTTGATTTGACAGAAGCCGCACAGGTCGTAGCCGGCGGCAAAACCCGCACCCTTGATGTGTGCCTGGCCGGAGAACAATTTTTTATCAACAATTCTGCCCTCGGTTTGGAGCCATACATCAGTGTCATCCAGCATAAGATGATTTTTCTTAAAGGAATACCCCGCTACCTGGCAGCCGCGATCAAAGGCATTTTTCAAAATCCCAGCTGGGAAGCCCGAATTGAGTGGGATTACGGCAGTTACGAAGGCCCCCTGACCCTGATCTCTGTGGGCAATGCTCCCAGGACCGGTGGATTATTTTACATGGCCCCTCATGCCGACCCGGCAGACGGCAGGTTAACTGCTGTTTTTGTCGAGAAAAAATCCACCCCGGCACTGCTGGCTTTGCTGCCCAAGGCCATGACTCGCGGGGACAAGTTTGTCAGCGCTGATGGAGTCCATGAAATTCATTCCACCCGGATCAGAATTCACTTGAAATCGCCTTCACCTGCTCACTCGGACGGTGATCTGTTTCCCTCGGAAATAGACAACCTGGAGTATAAAATCCTGCCTGGCATGATTGATATTCTGGCACCCTGAGTTGCCGGAGGGCACAAAACATTCTGCCAAAAAGGGCCGGGTTATAATCTGTTCACTGCTTTCCCGGCCAATGTTTTCCAACTATTGACCGAACCCTGTGCCCGAGACAGCCCGGACTTTTTAAAGCCGGGCTTTTTGCTAATTATCCCGTGTTAATATAAAATAGAAATAACCTTAACTTTTAAAGTAGTTTTGATCATGTCTAAAGGAGTGTGAAATAAACTGCATTAAAGCAAAACAACCGGAATATTTCACATGCTGCTCCGGGCGGTAGCTTTTTGATGAGAGGAAATGTGGAAATGTACGGCAACTGGGCGTTATTAAATTGCATGTTTTAAAGAAAAACTATTAAACAAGGCTAGTATCAGAAAGGAGTATAACTATGTTTAAACATTACAAAGGTGGAAGCTTCAAAGTCTTCAGCGAAGCTGAAGTTAAACAAATCCATGAGGCTACTGTCTATCTGCTGGAGAACGTGGGCATTAAAATCCATAATGACCGGGCCCGGCAGATTTTTGCTGAAAATGGAGCAAAGGTGGACAAGGAAAATAAGATAGTGAAGATTCCACAGGCAATGTTGGAAGATGCCATTGATTCAAACCCCTCGAGGATTATACTTTGCGGAAGAGAAGAGAAAAACGACCTGCTCCTGGAAGGGGCTAATGTCCACCTGGGAACCGGCGGGACAGTCCTGAACACCCTGGACTTAGATGACGGGAAGAAACGCCCCACCCATGTAAGTGATGTCGCCGGTTATGCAAAGATGACCGACGCCCTTGATAACATTGCCTTTTTTGTTATCAACTGCTACCCGGATGACGTGGCCACTGAAAATGTGGACGTTAACCGCTTCTATCATGCCATGGCCAATACCTCCAAGCATGTCATGGGCGGTATTTATACCATGGACGGTCTGCTTTCAGTTATCAAGATGGCTGAAGATATCGCCGGGGGCAAGGAAAAACTGCTGGAAAGACCCTTTGTCTCTTTCATCACCCTGATGATGAGCCCCCTGTTAATGGAAGTAACTTACACCGATTTCTTAATCGAAATAGCAAAGCGAGGGCTGCCCGTAACCACTCCGTCAGAACCGCTGGCCGGAGCAAACGCACCGGTTACCCTGGCCGGAACAATTACAATCAACAATGCGGAGTCACTGGGCGGCCTGGTCCTATCCCAGCTGGTTAACAAGGGCAACCCGACTATCTACGGTTCGACATCGAGCATAATGGATATGCGCACCGGGACCTACATGGCCGGCTGTATCGAATCGGCCCTGATCAACGCCGGTTGTGCCCAGATGTCCCATTATTACAAAATACCGATGTACGGAACCGGTGGTATGTCCGATTCAAAGGTTGTCGACGCCCAGGCCGGTTACGAAAGCGCCAATACGGCCTTAACCGTAGCCCTATCCGGCTGCAACTATATCCACGATGCTTTCGGCCTGCTTGAATTCTGCACCACTCTGTCCTATGAAAAAATGGTTGTCGACAATGATTCGGTCGGCATGGCCCTGCGAGCAGTGAAAGGCGTGGAGACAAACAAAGATACCATTGCCACCGACGTTATCGCCGAGGTCGGTCCGGCCGGCCATTACCTGGACAAGCCGCACACGATGAAGCATGTGCGCAGCGAATTTTACTTCCCCACCCTGGCCGACCGCAATCAACGCAGCATCTGGGAATCTGAAGGGTCGAAAGATGCATTTACCCGCGCTCACGAAGAAGCAAGACGCATTTTAAAAGAACATGAACCGATCGGCTTCAGCGAAGACATGGAAAAACACCTGCGGGAAAATTATAAAGGCATCAAATAACATGTGTAAGGGGCGGCAGACCGGGTGATGCAATTATATTTATCACCCACTCTGCCGAGCTTCTCGCTACAGATCCTCCCGGCACACACAGGGATCAGTTTTTTTTCATTATCACGGCGCGGCCTTCGATTACTTTTTTGCCCGATTGGTTTATGGCTTCGGTTTTTAGCCGGGCTATATTTTTTTCAGGGGTCAGATCCATTATTTCCACCCGGGCGGTTATCGTGTCTCCGATAAAAACCGGGGCATTAAACTGCAGGTTTTGTTCGAGGTAAATGGTGTTTTTCCCGGGCAAAGCAGTTCCCAGGACCGCAGAAATAAGGCTGACAGGAAGCATGCCGTGAGCAATTCTTCGTTTGAACGGCGTTTTTGCAGCATATTCGCTGTTCACATGCAGGGGGTTAAAATCACCGCAGATCCCGGCAAAGTTATATACGTCCGCTTCCGAAATAGTCTTGCTCATTTCAGCGCTGTCGCCTATCTGCAACCGTTTATAAGGAATATCGGCAATCAAAATCAACTCTCCTTTTGGAATCGTTTTTAGCCTGGCGGTTTCTCATTATTGGACTGGCAGATAAGCCTTTGGGGATCAACCTCTTCGCGCAGCACTCTCAGTTCTTCCGCTGTGGGAAGCAAGGCTTCTTTGGCCCCGGAAGCATCAATCGGAAAACCAGTGTTCTTTCGGATCTGTTCAACCGTAACCGCCGGAAAGTACTCGGCAAGGTACATCTCTTTTGTTTTATCATGGAATCTGAGAACACCCAGGTTGGTAACAACAGCCATGGCCCCGCCACGCCTTAAACCCAGCTCCTGCCTGGAATTGCCCCCCTTATACCAGCCGACGCTCGTCAGATAGTCGAGTTTTTCGACAAACCTTCGTTTATCGTGTTGCATAAAGGTTATAACGCCCGATGCCAGGGAAGCAACATCGCAGGCGCCGCCGCTTCCCGAAAATCGTTTCTTTGGCTTATGGTAATCACCAATAGAAGTGGTATTCAGGTTTCCATACCTGTCTATCTGGGCGGCTCCAAGGAAGGCAATCGTCCGCAACTTACGGTGGCCGACCGTCGAAAATGCTTCTATGAGGCCGGAATTTAAAGACGTGCCGCTCATAACCCGCAGGTCGGCAACAGTCATCGGTATTTCATCAAGCGCAGGATCAATGCCGCCGGTCTCAAAGAACACGACCGCCCCGGGGGCATGGATGCGCTTTGCAGCGGTCGCCGCAAGCATGGAAACACCGGTTCCGGCAAAAACAATGTCTCCGTCCTTAATTAATCGTCCGGCTGCAATGGCCATCATTTCATTGTCGCTGTACATGACCATCGGCTGAACCTCCTTATTTCCGGTCAAGTCCCGGGGCGTAACCGAGCACAGGACTTGCCTTGATATTAAGCAGCATTTCCGTTCCAACCTTAGCAAGGTAAGCTTGATGGGAGGAAACACCGTATACCCACTCATCGAGATATTCCCGGAAGAGACTGTCATCCTCTGCCATCTTCCGGTAAAGGTTGAGATGCTTGGGATCATAATCATAAAACTTGAAACATGCGGTAGGATGAGCGCCGAAAGGTACTTTAACGATGGCATCAACAAAAAAGGATGGAAGCGAATTTTTATCGGGGTCAGCACGGATAAAAGAGCGGGGGACAATTTCTTCACAGCTGACGATCACCGTATCTGCAGCTTTCG
>SLRT01000061.1 GCA_007130825.1 Syntrophomonadaceae bacterium
CCATGTCGGTATCTTCACCAATTTCTTCTTCTATGATCTCATTACACAATTCAATACACTCATCACAAATGTAAACACCGGGACCGGCGACAAGCTTACGCACCTGCTCCTGGGTTTTTCCGCAAAATGAGCATTTTAGTTGTCCTTTTTCTTCGCTAAACTTAAACATCAGGATAAATCACCTCATATCCGCTATTAGCTTCTGTTGACCAGGATATCATCAATAATCCCGTATTTCTGAGAATCATCAGCCGACATAAAAAAGTCACGATCAGTATCCTTGGCAATAGCTTCAACCGGCTGTCCGGTATGATCGGACAATATTTCATTTAACGTTTCGCGCATTTTTAAAATTTCCCGGGCATGAATATCGATATCCACCGCCTGCCCCTGGGCCCCTCCGGCCGGCTGGTGGAGCATTACCCTGGAATGGGGCAAGGCATATCTTTTGCCCTTTTCTCCTGCGGCAAGCAGGACGGCGCCAAAGCTGGCCGCCAAACCGACACAGATAGTTGAAATATTCGGCTTTACATATAACATTGTATCATAGATAGCCATCCCGGCGTAAACCGAACCCCCGGGGGAATTAATGTAGAGGCTGATATCTTTTTTCGGATCTTCTGATTCGAGAAAAAGCATTTGAGCCACAACTAAATTGGCTACATTATCATCTATCGCAGTGCCCAGAAAAACGATACGATCCTTCAGCAGGCGCGAGTAAATATCATATGCTCTTTCACCACGACTGGTCTGTTCAACAACCATCGGTACCAATACACTCATTATCCTTAACCCTCCCTATCATTTCCTGTTTATAACTATAATAACATATTTTACAGTTCTTCTTCCTCATTTTTGTCTCTATCTGTGTTCACTTCATCGCTTTTGGGGGCTTCTGCACCAGTTTGTTGATCACCTGCTGCGTCTTCTTGCTGTTTTTTACTAACCATTTTTATATCGGCCTGCTCAACGATTAAATCAACAGCTTTGCGGATACGCATCTCTTCGCGAATAACCGGCAAACGTCCCTGTTTTTCAAGGAGGCTTTTAATCCGATCCGGTTGATCGCTATAGCTTTCGGCAATGCCGGTAATCTTATCATCTACTTCGCTGTCTTCAACCGTAATTCCTTCTTTTTTCGCAATAGCATCAAGAACAAGATTGGCCTTGGTCCTTTTCTCCGCCTCTTCACGATTCTGTTCACGCATTTCTTCCATGCTTTTACCGCTGAGCTCTAAAAACTGATCGATCCCTAAACCCTGCTGGCGCAAGTAGTTTTCCATATCCCCGATTATCCGGTCAATCTGCCGTTCGACCAAAACTTCCGGAAGTTGAACTGTTGAAGCTTCGGTTACTTTTTCAATCAAATACTCTTCAAGCTTTGTTTTCGACTGTTCCTCAGCATTCTTAAACATTTTTTCTTTTAGATCTGCTTTCATTTCTTCCAGTGTTTCAAATTCGCTAATTTCTTTTACAAAGTCATCATTAAGTTCCGGAAGCTGCTTTTCCTTGATTTGTTTCATTTTAACCTGGAAAACGGCCTCTTTGCCGGCATGTTCTTCATTACGGTAATCCTCGGGGAAGGTAACTTTAACCTCTTTTTCTTCTTCCGGTTTAACGCCGATCAGCTGTTCTTCAAAACCCGGGATAAAAGAATTTGAGCCTAATTCCAGGGAGTAATCCTCCGCTTCACCGCCTTCGAAAGGCTCGCCATCAATAAATCCTTTAAAATCGATCGAAACCAGGTCCCCTTCCCGGGCCGGTTCGTCTTCCCGGGGCACCAGGCGGGCATTTTGCTCCCGCAACATATAAATATGATGATCAACCTGCAAATCATCAACTTCTACCTCTTCCTGCTCCGCTTCCAGTCCCTTATACTCACCCAGTTCCACATCCGGCAGAACTTCGACCACCGCATTAAACAAAAGCGGTTTACCCTCTTCAACCTGGACCAATTCAAATTCGGGTTGATTGATCGGATCTATATCCGCCTCTTGTAAGGCATGTTCGTAAGCAGGAGGGACGAGCTCTTCAAGGGCCTCCTCATGCAAAACTTCCGGGCCAAAACGCGACTCCAGGACATGGCGCGGTACCTTGCCTTTGCGAAAGCCGGGCAGGTTAACTTTTTTAACCACCTTGCGATAGGCCTTGGCCAGGGCTGTATCAACCTCCGGCGCAGCGACCTCTACTTCCAGCTTTATTTTGTTGTTCTCTATTTTTTCCCAGCGGTTTAACATAACTGCTCCTCTCCTATCCTAACAATTCAGATCTATATCTTATCAAACCATCACATTTATACGGAGCTGTAAATTAATAATAAAAACGCCTTTTATACAGGCGCTAAACCAATAATATATTAACATAGATAATTTAATGTTACAACAAAAAGCATATTAATTGCCTTAAAGAATGCCCCGGCCTTGTTATTTGAAACCGCCTGTAAGTTTATCCTCTAACCTGAAACTGCCCGCTAAAAATTAGTTTGCCCTCTTTCGGCGCTCAGCCCCGATAATTTAAATCATAATTTCCCTAAATGTTGATTATTATCGCAAATAATTATACAATATAAAAACCGAATGAGCCTTCATTCATTTAATTGTTATCAGCCTGACCGGACCGGAGGTTTATCTTGGCCAAACGCAGCGGAGAAAAACATCAGGTAATTCTTGAAGCGGCGGTTAAAACCTTTGCCCGCACCGGTTACCACCGCACCCGGATAGCCGATATTGCCCGGGAAGCCAAAGTGGCGGACGGAACTGTCTATATTTATTTTAAGAATAAAGAAGATGTTTTAATCTCTTTATTTCAAAATATAATGAACCGCTTTGTCGAAGAGCTAAAAACCGAACTTTTCCAGTGCCGGAACCCCGATGAAAAACTGGACGCGATCATCGGCTATCACCTGAACACACTGGAGAATAAGCCTGAACAGGCCAAAGTAACCCAGATAGAATTGAGGCAAATTGATCAAACCATTAACGAAGGCATTTCCAAACCGCTTTTAAGCTATTTCCAACTAATTGAGGAGGTGATCGAAGAAGGCAAAGAACAGGGCCTCTACCGGCGCAACCTGAATACAAGAACAGCCCGAAAGGTAGTGTTCGGCGCCATCGACGAAGTTGTCACCTGTTGGGTTATGTCCAGCAAACCGTACAACCTTGCCGATCTGAAAAAACCTGTATTTGAAATGCTGGTAAAAGGTCTGCAGTAAGCAATCACGAGCTGTCCTCTCTTTTAAGATGATCAAAGCTAAACTAATCTCACGAAGGAGGTATTTAGATGGCCTTGAAAGAAATCCGAAAGGCTGCCGTCCTGGGCGCCGGAGTAATGGGCGCTACCATTGCCGCTCACCTGGCCAATGTCGGCATACCGGTTTTGCTGCTCGATATTGTCCCCGGTGAGCTGACCACGGAAGAAGAAAAAAAAGGGCTTAGCCTTGAAAGCCCGGAAGTACGCAACCGTCTGGCCAACAATGGGAAAAATGAACTGCTCAAACAAAGATTAAACCCCTTATACCGCAAATCATATGTCGACCGCATCTCGACAGGCAACTTCGAAGATGACATGGACAAGCTAAAAGAGGTTGACTGGATTATTGAAGTTATTGTCGAAAATATGGACATCAAGAAGAAAGTCTTTAAGCAGGTTGAAGATAACTGGACCGAAGGAACCATTGTTTCATCAAACACCTCGGGTCTTTCCATTAATGAAATGGTTTCTGAGAATTCCCCGGAATTTCGCCGCCATTTCCTGGGAACCCACTTTTTCAATCCACCGCGCTACATGAAACTGCTGGAACTGATCCCATGCGGGGATACATCAAAAGAAGTTTTAGACAACATGCACCGTTTTTGTGAACGGACCCTCGGCAAAGGAGTAGTCTATGCCAAGGACACCCCCAATTTTATCGCCAACCGGATCATCACCTACATCATGATGCATATAATCAATCTGATGCAGAAAGCAAACATGAGCATCGAAGAGGTGGATACCATCACCGGCCGACCGATGGGCCATCCCAAGAGTGCCTCATTCCGCACCCTCGATATGGTCGGTCTCGACACCTTTTGCCACGTAGCCAACACCGTCTACAATACAACCAGCGACCCTGAAGAAAAAGAAAGCTTCCAAGTACCCCCATTACTGCAGAAAATGGTTGAAAACAAAATGCTCGGTGATAAAACCAGGCAGGGTTTCTATAAAAAAATCAAGGGTGAGAGCGGCTCGGAAATCAAGACCCTGGACTACGAAAAATTTGAGTACCGGCCCCAGGAAAAAGCCCGTTTTGAAATCCTCTCCAAGACCAAGCAGGCCGGCTTAGAAGATGGTTACAAAATGCTGGTCGAATCTGACGACAAGGCCGGTATATTTGCCTGGAATATAACCAAGCGCCTGCTCCTCTACACCGCCAAATTAATCCCGGAAATTGCCGATGATATCGTCAATATCGACCGGGCCATGCGCTGGGGCTTCAACTGGCAGCTCGGGCCCTTTGAAACATGGGATGCCATTGGGGTAAAAGAAAGCGTCGAACGAATGAAGAACGAAGGCGAAGAAATCCCGGCCAACGTTGAAAAAATGCTTGAAAAAGGCTTTGAAAGCTTTTACAAGGAAGACGATAAAGGAATCCTTTCCTATTACGATTTCGAAACCAGGGACTACAAGCCGGTGCCGATCAGCCCCGAGGTGATCAGCCTGCCCGCCCTGAAAAAACAAGGCAAATTAATCAAGGGCAACGACGATGTCAGCCTGGTGGACCTCGGCGACGGAGTCTGTTGCCTGGAGCAGCACAGCCCCCAGCAGGCCTTATCCCCGCTTTTCTGGGAATTTATTTACGAGGCCGTGGAAGAAGCCGAGAAAAACTTCGTCGGCATGGTTGTCGGCAACCGGCAAACCAACTTCTGCGTTGGGGCCAATGTAGCCATTTTAATGATGGGCGCGCAGTCGGGAGATTGGGATATGGTTGACAGCGCCGCCAAAAGGCTGCAGGACGGCCTGATGGCCATGAAATATGCGAAAATCCCGGTCGTCGCCGCCCCGCACCAGATGACCCTCGGAGGCGGCTTGGAAGTAGCCATGCACAGCGACCGCATGCATGCCGCAGCTGAAACCTACATGGGCCTGGTCGAGGTCGGTATGGGCTTACTGCCCGGCGGGGGAGGGAACAAAGAATTTTTAATCCGTTTCACCGAAGGCTTGAAAGACGATCTTAATGTTAAGGTTGATCGTCTCCCCTATGTTCAGAAGGCATTCGAATCAATCGCCATGGCTACAGTAGCCACCAGCGCCCGCCATGCCCAGGAACTGGGGTTTTTGCGGCCGACCGACAAGGTGACCATCAACCAGGATCATTTACTTTATGACGCCAAGAACACCGTCCTGGCCATGGTCCTGGAAGGTTATGAAGTTCCAAAACCAAAACCGATCAAAGTACTCGGCGAATACGGTGTGGCCGCGTTCAAAGCCGGGGTCCAGAATATGCTCTGGGGCGGCTATATAACCGAGCATGAACAGAAAATTGCCAATGAGATCGCCTATGTTATCAGCGGCGGTAATATAAAGCCAGACTCGCTTGTCAGTGAACAATACCTGCTGGATCTTGAAAGAGAGGCATTCCAGCGACTCCTGGGCGAAGAAAAAACACAGGAGCGAATTAACTATTTCCTTACCACTGGCAAGACTTTACGTAATTAAAGGAGGTAAAAATGATGAAAGAAGCTGTTATTGTTTCCACTGTCCGGACAGCTATCGGCAGGGCGCCGCGAGGCTCTCTGCGCTTCACCCGTCCCGACTACATGGGCACTGTAGCCGTTAAAGAAGCAATCGCCCGGGCCAAGGGCCTGGACAATGCTGAAATTGAAGATGTAATCCTTGGCTGTTCTTTTCCGGAAGCGGAACAGGGCCTGAACATGGGGCGGATGGTTGCCCTGCAGGCCGGATTACCGGACAGCGTACCCGGCCAGACCATAAACCGTTATTGCGCTTCAGGACTGCAGGCTATAACCATCGCTGCTGAAAGAATTATGTGCGGTTTTGCCGATGTAATTGTAGCCGGCGGAGTGGAAAGTATGAGTATGGTGCCGATGGGCGGCAACAAGCTAACCCCGAGTCCGGAGCTGGTGGAAAAACATATCGAAGCCTTTACTCCCATGGGCATTACTGCCGAAAATGTGGCCCAGCGCTTTAACATCTCCCGCGACGACCAGGACCAGTTCGGCCTGCGCAGCCATCAAAAAGCGGCGGCGGCGATTAAAGAAGGCCGTTTCAAAGAAGAAATAGTGCCGCTAAAAATAGTCGACCGCTCGGTCGGGCCGGACAACAAAATTGTCGAAAATGAAACGATTTTCGAAGTAGATGAAGGCGTCCGTCCCAACACCACCTTGGAAACCCTGTCCAAGCTGCGCCCGGCTTTTCATGCTAAGGGAAGCGTTACCGCCGGCAACTCGTCACAAACCAGCGACGGCGCCTCCGCGGTAGTAGTTATGTCTGCCGAAAAGGCATCCGCTTTAGGCTTGAAACCGGTCGCAGTTTTCCGGGGATACAGTGTTGCCGGCTGTCCCCCCGAAATAATGGGTATCGGTCCGGCAGTAGCCATTCCCAAGCTGATGAAACAAACCGGCAAACAGATCGAAGATATTGAACTCTGTGAATTAAACGAGGCCTTTGCTTCACAGGCCCTGTACTGTATACGTGAACTGGGCCTTGACCAGGATAAAGTCAATGTCAACGGCGGGGCGATCGCTCTCGGCCATCCCCTCGGCTGCACCGGAGCGAAGCTAACCACCACCTTGCTCCATGAAATGAGCCGGCGCGGCTCCCGTTTCGGTGTAGTTTCAATGTGTATCGGGGGAGGTATGGGAGCAGCCGGGCTTTTCGAAAGCACCTAAAATCGAAGCAAAACGGTTTTCAATATATTAACGGGGGCACAAAGCTTAATTCTAAAGCTGTTTTATGGTATGATTAAGCTGCAGTGCCCTCTTTGCACTTAAATGGCCATGGAGATGAGAAAAAATACTATGACTACACCGTTAGAAGAACTGCAGCGGCGGATAAATAAACTTCAGGATGTTCTGCAGGAAGAAAATATTGGCGGAGCATTAGTGGTCCAGCGTGCAGACCTGTTTTATTTTAGCGGCACAGGACAAAACGCTCACCTCTTCATCCCGGCAAAAGGAGATCCCACCCTGATCGTAAAAAAATCGTTAACCAGGGCCCAGCAGGAAAGTGAGCTCGAAAACATTATACCTTCATACGGCTGGGACGATATGATCAGTTTAATCAGGCAGTCGCTGCCGACCTCTACAGCTATCGGCCTTGAATTAGATGTCCTTCCGGCAAATCTTTATTTACGCTATCAAAAACTGTTTGAAGACTACCGGTTAGTCGACATCTCCCAGATAATCCGCCAGGTCAGAGCTATAAAATCAGATTACGAAATCAGGCAAATGCGAGAGGCTGCGAAAATCAGCACGTCTGTCTTTAACTATGCCCGCAAAGTAATTAAAGAAGGTTTATCCGAAGTGCAGCTGGCCGGACATTTAGAATTTCATGCCCGCACTCTCGGCCACCAGGGGGCAGTGCGCGTACGCAGTTTTAACCAGGAACTCTATTACGGCCATGTTTTGAGCGGGGAAAGCTCCGCCACAGTCAGTTTTTTCGACAGTCCAACCGGTGGTTCCGGTCTTAACCCCTCATTTCCCCAGGGCGCGGGCACAGCTGTAATCAGGCAAAACGAGCCGATCCTGATCGACTTCGTCAGCGTGCTGAAAGGTTATATGGTTGATCAAACCCGCATCTTTTGCCTGGGTGAATTACCGTTCCATCTGCAAGAAGCTTACCGGCAGTCGTTACACATAATAGATACATTAGCCGAGATCGGAAAACCGGGAGTGATGGCCGGCTCACTATTCGAAAAGGCAAGGGCAATGGCCGATGAAGTAGGCCTGGCTAATCACTTTATGGGCTATGTGGAAAAAGTAAACTTTGTCGGACATGGCCTCGGACTGGAACTGGATGAGCTGCCAATCATCGCGCCCGGTAATGATATGCCTCTGGAAGAAGGAATGGTTTTTGCCCTGGAACCTAAATTTATTTTCCCCGGCGAGGGAACGGTCGGTATCGAAGATACCTTCATGGTCGGATGCAACCGGCTTGAAAAGTTGACCGCCTTTACGGATAAGCTGCAGGTGTTGTAACCTGCCGCCTAAAAAAAAGCATCCCCGTACACCGCCCCGGGTTAAGCGGGGCAAAAACATGCAGCGGACACTGAAAGTATTACCGGGTAAAGGAGCCGAACCGGCCCCTCACTGCAACCTATCAGACGCCGCCATTGCACCCGACCAGCAGCAGCATACCGGCTATAGCAAACACCACAATTGCTATCGATAGTAAACGTATCAAAACATCCACCCCTTC
>SLRT01000126.1 GCA_007130825.1 Syntrophomonadaceae bacterium
CTTATGTGGAAGATGTGCCTCTGTCAATTGCCACAGGAATAGCCAGCAAAACATGTGAATCTAAAAGCCTGGCAGAAACTTTGAGCGAAGCCGAAAACGAGATGTATGATCAAAAGCTAAGCGAAAGCCGCAGCACAAAAATTGCGCTGCTCACCTCCTTACTTAATGCTCTGGCTAAAAAAAGTTTCGAAACAGAAGGACACACCAGCAAAATGCAAGTGTTAGCAAAAAAAATAGGAAGAAGTCTAAATCTGACTGATACCGAAATGCAGCGCCTGGGGTTACTGATCACCCTGCACGATATCGGAATGATCAATATTTCTGAAAACATCCTGACCAAGGAAGGTTCACTGACCGATGACGAATGGGAGGCAATCAAGAAACACCCGGCAAGAGGTTACAGAATCGCCCGGGGCACCGAAGATTTTGCCCACGTGGCTGAAGATATCCTCACTCACCACGAACGCTGGGACGGTACTGGCTACCCGCAGGGATTGAAGCGCAGGCAGATACCGTTACTGGCCAGGATCACAGCTGTGGTCGATGCTTATGAGGTGATGAGCACCGGGCGGCCATATAAAAAAGCAATCAGTAAAAGTGCAATAGCCGCTGAACTAAGAAGATGCTCCGGCACCCAGTTTGATCCGGAATTAATAGAAATATTTCTGATGATTATGGAAGAGGATAGGTAAAATAAATTCATGCAGACCTGGTTAGTAGTCCCTTCACAATCGCATTAGCTCCTCCCCGGAACATCCATCAGCCTCGAAAAAGGAATATACTTGCATGCTTAAATAATTCCACCGCTGTTTTTAATTATTAGATAACTATAGATCAAAGCAAGACCTAATATACTGATAATGTTAACTGTAACCCCCTCTTGGCTTTCGTCCCCTTAAGATTAGATTTCACCCCGCATTGGTTTCTCCTGGCAGATGGTTCTTGCTGCCAGGCCCCTGACAGACTTTCACCGCCAGGCTAATGTCCACACCGGGCGCAAACCACAATAACGGGCCCGGGAAGAATGTCTCCCCGGGCCCGTTATTGTGTTTAGTCTTGGCAAAAAGCATCTTTCGTAGGGCTCAGAGCCTTTTAGTATTCATTGTCGTCTTCTTCATCTTCTTCAAAGAGATTATCCTCTTCCTCAAGATCATCTAAATCCCCGGGCTCTTCCGGTCCATCGAAATCCCCGGGTTCATCTGGTTCTTCGATCGGTTCTTCTTCAGGTTCTTTGATCGGTTCTTCCATCGGTTCTTCCATTGTCTCTCCTCCATCCGGGCCACAGCCCATCACTGCAAAGCTCAATGCCGCAACAAAAAGTAGTGTAAGTAATGCTGCCGGTAATTTTTTCAACCTTGCACCTCACATTTGATTAAAATCTGTATAAAACAATCTATGTAAAGTCTGGAGGTGACAACCAGAATCCATTCTCAGGAGTCACCTCCAGAGCGATTGCCCGTCTGTTAAAACCGCTTTCTCCTTTATTTCAACTTACAGTTACAACTGATCTGCCCCCACTTCCAAAACATCTTCTCTTTCTCCGGGGCAATCATTCTCAGCGCTTTTTATTGTTCTTGCCTCCTTGATTTTACATTTTTCAACCTTGCTTTTTTCAGTATAAGCAGAAATAGTGGTATTTTCATGGGAGGAATATTAAAATTCAATTAAAATTTCATGGTATTTTGCGGTTGTCATGATCATAATTATATTATTTCCGGGAACCTACCAGGACTTTGCCTTGTCTCTATAACAAACCCTTTATATACCGTATTGTGCTGGTAATCAGAATGGAGGTTAAATATGCGCAACAAAAAAGTAGTATTAGCAGCGGCTGCGCTGATCCTGTCAGCGCTTCTTGCCGGCTGCGCAGAAGAGCAGGCTCAAACTGACAACGATGGGGAACAAGTGATCCAAACCTACGGTGAAGCAGTAGTAACAGCCGAACCGGATGTGGCGAAAATAAGCGTTGAGGTTGAAACCCACAGCCGCTCTGCAGATGAGGCGGTCGAAGAAAACGCTGTCCTGGCCAACCAGGTGCGGGAGGCCCTGCTTGATTTCGGCCTGTCGGAAGATGAAGTTAAAACCGGCTCTTACCGCCTGCGCAGCTACCGCGAAAGGCAACCCCGCGTAGAAGAACCGGTACGGCCCGAACCGGATGTTGAAGAACCGGCGATAGAAAGGGATATCGACGAACCGGAAACAGACGAATTTGAAGAAAGGATTTACTACCAGGCCAGCAACGAAATTATGGTCACCACTTCTCAGCTTGATCGGGTTGGCGAAATAATTGATACAGCCGTTACGGCCGGGGCAAATAACATAAACTATATTAACTTCGACTTAGAGAATCCGCAGGATTTAAAGATGCAGGCCCTGGGCAAAGCCGCAGAACAGGCTTCCCGGAAAGCAGAAGCCATAGCTGAAAGCGCAGGCAAATCAATAGTGGACGTATACAGCATTACGGAGGAAAGAACTGACTATACGCCCTACCGCGCGCCCCGGGAGATGCTCGAAGAAGAAGCCGCCGCAGATGTTGCACCTACTCCCATAGAACCGGAAGAAGTCGAAGTCAGGGCCAGAGTTACTGCAAAATATATTTTTTAACCGGAAAGCTAAAATTAACGCTGTAATCACCAGCCCAAACGCCGGCAGGGTTGTCGCCCGGGACAGTAAAATCATTGACCAGGATACTGATTGCGAACGCCGAAAAACTCTATACTTAAAGTATTTCCATGGGCCGATCGCCAAACCAGATTGTGCCACCTGGAAAACAGCATTAGCCGGCAATACTCCGGGGTGGAATGTCTGTTATAACCAACACCATTGTAAATTGCCGTGTCAGGTTTAATCAGTAGGGGAAATTGGTGCTGTAGTCCAGCTCATGATTTTGCGCTTCATCTAATGGAGCGGCAGCATCGCTTTAACTTACCGGTATTCAGGATTGGGATGATCAAAGCGGCAGCCGGCGGCCCATTTGCTTCTCTGGTTGCCGTGAGCCGGAAGCCCTTTATTATCTTTAAGCATACGCGCCGTATGCATCAGGTTCCAGGTCATAAAGGTGGTGTTGCGGTTGGTAAAATCATTTTCCGGACCGCCCGAACCGGGATCCATGTACGAGGGTCCCGGCCCGATCGGGCCCAACCAGCCGGCATCAGCCTGGGGCGGGATTACAAAACCGACGTGCTGCAATGAATAAAGGATGCCCATACCGCAGTGTTTCACCCCGTCTTCGTTTCCGGTCACCAGGCAGCCGCCAACCCGGCCGTAAAAAACATACTGGCCGTAATCGTTTAAGTCACCGGAATGGCCGTAAAGCCTTTCTATGATTTTCTGGCAAACCGAGGTTTTTTCGCCGAGCCAGATGGCAGTTCCCAAAACAAGGATATCAGCATCGAGAATCTTTTTATATATTAAGGGCCAATCATCTTTTTCCCATCCATGCTTGCTCATGTCGTCATAAACACCGTAAGCGATATCGTAATCAACCGCCCGGAGCACCTCTACCGCAACCTTGTTTTTCTCCATTATAGCCTGTGGAATCCTGATTAAGCCTTCAGTGTGGGACAGCTCGGGCGATTTTTTCAGGGTGCAGTTAATAAAAAGCGCTTTCAAATCAGAGAAATCCCACCTGCTGGCGCTGCAATGCTCTTCCTGCATCTTGTTTAAAACATGCTTTGTCATCATAAACCCTCCTGCTTATTAATAGTTTTTTCAATTATATTCCCCTGCTTAGAAGGGGTTCTTTTAATTAACGGTTTAAATCATTTCAACCTTTCCCGATTTCACGGCAGCGACGAAGTCAGAGACAGCTCCGGCTCCCTTGACCATTAGCGGGGCATATTTTTTGACAAAAGCAATTTCTTCATCCTCGTTATTGCCGGGCGGCTGTTCCTGAAATGCTTCATAAGCCCTGCGGCCGTTATAGTCAACATAGGCAATTCTTGCTCCAAAAATATTTGACGGTAAAAGCAGTGAATCTCCGGTCACCGTCGCTATGTGATGGGGATGAGAAAGAAGGGCCTTTCCGAGCCGGTTCGAGTTGTTAACACCGCATTTTATTAAGTCCTGCTTTAAATCATTAAAGTTAACATAGAAATAGAACCCACCCCGTGGTTTTGTCACCTGCAGTTCCTCTATCCCGGTGAACATTTTACTTAAAGCCAGGCCCATGATCCGGTGTATTTCCCTGGTAACAGTAAAATACTGAGCAATTTCCTCATTTTCGCTATATGCGGTCACGGCTGCCAGCTGCACCGGTGTTGTTACATTGGTATAAACTGTGGCGGCAAGTTTCTGCAGGCTTTGTCTGATTTTGCTGCAATCTGCATCCGGCAGGTGACAGATCCCCAACCGGTAACCGCCGGCTGAACGGTCTTTTGACAGGCCATTTAGAACAAAAGTGCCTTCCGGATAAACAGTTCCCATGCTGGTATAATTGGAAAAATCAAAGGCCGTAAGGGCATAGATTTCATCAGCCAATACTATGATCCTGTTTTTTCTGCATACTGAGGCGAGCGCAGAAAGTTCATCTTTGCTGTAAATCTGGCCGGTGGGATTATGGGGGCTGTTTAAAATTAGCAAATGCTGCTTATCCCTGCGTCCCTTTAGAAAGAACTCAAGGTTTTCGGCTGTTAATTTGTAGCCATTACTTGGACTGGTTTCCAGGGGATGATATTTTTTACCCAGAAAATTTGCCTGGGGTGAATAACCGATCCATGAAGGCACCGGAATAATTATTTCGCCGCTTAAAATGCTGAACAAAAGAAAAAACAAACCTTTCGTGCCGGGCCCAATAATAATAAGCTCCGGATCAGGGTCCAGGCCAAAATGCCTCGCATTGAAATGGGCCGCTGCCTTTCGCAGCTCAAAAATTCCTTCGGCATCTGCGTAACCGCTTTTTTCCGCTGAGTTTTCCAATGCCAGGGACAGCGGCGGTGGAATGGGAAAGGGTGACTGCCCGAAAGCAAAACCGAAGTAATCAAATTTACAACCTATCGAAGCACACTTTTCATGCTGCTTGGCCACCATTAGTCCCAGGGCCAGGTTTTCCGGCATGGAAATCCGGGCAATATTTTCTTCCAGCAAAATATTTTCAAGCATAATAATTCCTTTCAAAATCATATTGGTGATCAACAGTAAGGACAAAAAGGTTAAAGCTAATGAGTTAACTGTTTGGGAGATGTTTACAAACTCAGTCTATCATATTACTTGCTTATGAACAAATATTGCTGTCGTTCCGAATATTATTGTTAAATAAATTTAGATATGATACAATACCTATATAATTAAGTATATAATTGGTTGCCCTTAAAACTTTACGGGAGGTAGTTATCTGTGTCTAAAAATAAGTATCTTTTGTTAACACCGGTGATCATTTTACTGATTGCCATATCCGGCGGTTGTGGCCAACCGGAAACTCTGGAACCTGAAGTTACAGCTCCTGAGGACGAGTTAACTGACGAGGCGGCTGATGATGAAAGCAGGGTATTTGGAGAAATCAGCGCTACCACCCCTGATTTGCATGGAGAGATCGAAATCGAAGGTCTGGGCGCCTTTACTTTTGATCCAGGTGAAATCCAAACCGTACGGAACGACATTTTCAGGGAAGGATATTTTTCAATTTTTGATGTCCTGGTCCACCTGCAAAATACTGATCAGATCGATATAGATTATTCCTTTGACGAGGAAATGAACACCTACGTCATTAACAGCCTCGATGGACACACCGGCTGGTGGTATGATGCTTACTATGACGGCGGGTGGCGGGAAAGAAGTGTTTTTCGCATGGACCACTACCCCTATAAAGACGAGATGTATCTGAAGATGGTCCGGCAGAGCGAAGAACACCTGGAATCCATTTACGAAACTTACCGCCAAGAAATAAAACGTAAGAATGATAATGACGGTATAATTATTGTCCCCGAAGTTATTATTGAGGGTAAAAATGAAAACCTGTCTTTTGAAAATGTTGAGGTTAAGGCTCACAAACTGAGGAAGGATATGTTTCAGCCCGGGGTGGTAACGGCCATCGACACCATCCTCAGCCTGGCTGAAGAAGGTAAGATCAGCTATGATCTGCAGTGGTACGAATCAATCGGTACAGCCGGAGTAGTTAAAAGTTACTGGGTTAACCGCATTAATGAAGACGAAAGCCAGGGAAGGTGCGGTTTTGTTTATGAAGCCGGTGATGAGGCTTTCTATTTTTTCCGCGGCAACCATAACCATATTCCTTCAGATGTGAGAGTAATCAACTCCCCCGAGTATGTAAAATATTTCTGGATCTGTATTTAGGGCAACAAACTAAGCCGCATACGAGCGAAACTTTTTGGCTTTACATTAAACCGGTGGCCTGTTTGGGATCGTAATTAAATGAAAAAAACAAGTCCAGCGAGCAGGTTTGAGGATGCTTTTTCGCTGATGATATTTACTTTCGGCGAAGTTTTAATGTGAATAACGCTGCCAACACTAACAAACCGATTGCTATAATTAGGCTAAATGCGCTGCCCGTTTCAAGAAAAGCTACGAGATTTAAAATTGCGATTATTACCATGGCCGCGACCAACATTTTGTTTAACATTTCAACTCTCCTTATGCAAATATATTTTGCCCTGCTGCCTGTTTCTCATCTTTTAACTTTCGCCATCATACAACTCCCGGGCCACCTTCCACCAGTCGAACGAATAAACCTCTTTAAGCAATGCTGCCCATTTATCATCTCTGTCGCTTTCTTGAACCTCCGGGAAAAGAACCCAAAATCCTTCCCCGGGTTTGCGGGTATCAGCCCTGATTATAATAGCAGTCAATGGAGGTAATTTTTTGTTTGAGCAGAGGCCACCTATTAGCCATAATATTCTGCCGACTACACGGGGGTGTGTACCGATATGATTAGCAACTTCTTCAAATGTAATTAATTTATTTTGATTTGCTTTTTTAATCAGCAAATCAACAGTTTTGGGCGTCAAAGATTTAACTTTACCCATAGTTTCCTCCCCAAGTTTTCAACCATCACCACTACTGTTATTAAAAAAGGAGATTACTTTGTTCTTAATGCTGCTGTAAATGCTTTCTATCCCGGCAAGATAAAGCATATCCCTGCTTCTGCGCAGGGTTTCAAGCGTGGTCGCTTCAACAACCTGCCATAATATCTCCCTGTCCGGGGCGTTTAGGAAATAGCTCAGATCAACCTGGTATGCCCCTTTATACCTCCTCCCCCCTCCGTTAGGGGTAATTCGCTTGATAACCCCGTTGAGATCAACAGCTTTGCTGGCCGCCCGCAGGGATACGTCAAGGTACATCTCCGGTTTTTCGCGGTTTTCAATAACGGCAAAAACAGCCACTGCTTTGTGATTTGAATTTTTAAGGATCATGTCGGCTGATATGGCGATGGAATCCCTGTACCGGGCATCGATATAACCTATGCCGTAAAATCCCCAGTCCTTATAAACGACCTCGTTTTTCTTCGCTTTATTGTAGTAGAGAAGCGTTTCCGGTGAGGGAAGTATACTGTTTATTCCCTGCAGTATTTTCCGGTCAGCGAATTCGGAAAGAAAGCCTAAGGCTTCTATATCCAGTGAAGTTATCTTGTTATACTTGTCAGTATCGGTCTGAATTCCGAACATCAGGGCTGTGGCCACCGCGCCCATGTCCTCTTCAGAAAAATCAATATTTAAGTTCTTTATAATATGGGCAACCAGAGTGCTCGTTGAACCCGCATCAGTCCTGATGAGAGAGAAGTCCGACTTTACCGTGTTTTTTGATTCACTGTGGTGATCCAGATGTGCGGCGCAGGGAATCTTATCGCTAATATTTTCCACCCTGTTGTCCTGAAAATCAGGCACAATATAAGCCTTGTATTTATTAATGTTGATATCTTTATCGAATGTAACAGGGATTTTCAGCCTGTCAACAAAAGCCTGGTTTTGCGGCAGCGATAATCTTTTTTCAGCGAAAATGTCTGAATCTATCATGAGCTGTTTAAGGAGCAGTTTAATAGTGAAGGCTGATGCGAGAGCATCGGGATCCGGTGAACCGGGAATATAAATAGCAATAGAGCTATATTTTGATACTGCTTCAAGAAAAAGCGCTGCTATCTTATTCATGATCAAATTTAACCTTTTTAAATATTATACCATGTCCGAAATCAAGCGAACTCTACCTCCAGAACATGCCTTTTAGCAGGGCAGCGGGCCGCCTGCTGCAAATTATAGCGCAGATATGTTACTTTTTAAAGTGTATCACAAGGGACAGTTCTTTATATAAAAGGGACTTAAGCCCGGATACGCACCGACC
>SLRT01000177.1 GCA_007130825.1 Syntrophomonadaceae bacterium
CTCCGGGAACCGGACAACGATGATCTGTTCCCGGTGTTGTTTCTTTATTTCTGTCAACGGGCCGTAGAGTACCGGCCGGCCCTGATTGATCATGAAAATATTCTCGCAGAGCTCTTCCACCAGGTTCATCTGGTGAGCGGAAAGCAGGACAGTAGTTCCGTTTTGCTGCAATTCCTGGATAAATGCTTTAATAATATCCTGATTAATCGGATCTAATCCGGAAAAAGGTTCATCCAACATAACCACTTCCGGGCGGTGTAATATGGTAGCAATAAACTGCACCTTCTGCTGCATCCCTTTAGAAAGCTTCTCCAGTTTTTGCCTGGAATAATCAATCAGATCAAACCTTTCCAACCATTTAAGGGCTGAATAACGGGCTTCTTTGCGGGGAGTTCCCTTAAGAGCAGCCAGGTAGATCAGGGTATCTAATACTTTAGCATCATCATATAGGCCTCTATCCTCTGGAAGATAGCCGATGCGGCTCTTATCCATAGCAGTGTCTTTTCCATTAAAGTGAAAGCGGATCTCCCCCTCGTCGGGGGTAAGAATGCCCATAATCATGCGGATCGCCGTGGTTTTGCCGGCCCCGTTAGGACCGACCATGCCGAGGATATCACCCCGTTTAACATCAAAAGAGATCCGATCTACAGCAGTTATTTCTCCAAAAGCTTTTGAGAGATCTTTTACAGTTAGAACGTTGTCCACGGCAGAACCTTCTTTCTACTCAACCAGGGCTGCCCGGGGGACGGGGTTGTTAACAACCTTGTTCCCCGGCAAAAACTATTGGCCTTTTGACTTCCCGATCCGGTACCCGCCCAGGAGGTTGCGTAAGAATATGTACACGGAAGGAAAATATCTGCCAATGAACTTTTTACTGTGATAAAGGATATAAGATCGCCCTAATGCCAGGCTGTTCAGTAAACCATGCGGTTTGTACGGGGTGCAGAAAAAGCTTCCCAGTATTCTTTCCGTAATTCTGCGCAGCGGCCCGGGTAACTTTCCAGCAAATTTATAGAGCGAAACAAAAACAGGCAAATAACGCTGGGCAAAGACTACTTGTTTGCGAGGAAAACCGGGTTGTTGCAAAGGTGTCGTATCCTCATAGCGGCGATCTTCAGGAATATAGCCCTCTTCCATGGATATACGGTGCAAATCTGTTCCCGGATAGGGGTAAAAAGGACTCACTGAAAATTTACGGGGCTTTATCCGGGCGTTTAACTTTACTGTCTCCAGCACTTTCGATAAGTTTTCATATGGAAGACCGACCATATTATAAGCCAAAGTTTGTATACCGGCTTTATGGAGAAGCCTGAAGGAATTTTCGATTTGCTCAACAGTAGTGCCCCGGCGTAAAACCCGGTTAAGGATATCGGGATTTCCTGATTCAACACCTTGAAAAGCTAAATAACACCCCGCATCTTTTAAGAGAGTAACTATTTCTTCATCTACCAGGTTTGGCCGTACTCTGCAGGCAAAGGGCAGGCCGATCTCTTTTTGATATAAATAAGAAAAACGGCGCAACCATTCTTTATCAAGTCCCAGGATATTATCCATGAAATTAATATACTGAATAAATGAATGTTTGCCCAATAAATCTTTTAAGTACTCTATTGCCCCTTCCGGGCTGCGAAAACGCGAGTAATTACGTTTATCAGGATAGAGGTTACGGAAACGATGATTGCAGCAATAAGTGCAGGAAAAAGGGCAGCCCCGGGATATCATCACCAGGGCGGTACTGGTATTTGAAGCAGTAAGGTTGGGATAATCGAAAAGATCAAAATCAGGAAGCGGCAGGCTGTCCAGGTCCCCTATAAGAGGGTTCATCGAATTTTTAACCACACCCCCCGGAGTGCGAACCCACAAGTTATTTATGCCGGAGACATCGGCGCCCTGCTCCAAGCCCCTGCTTAGCTCCAGCAGGGGGTACTCTCCTTCGCCCATGCAAACAGCATCTACAGCAGGTATTTTCATGATATCTTCCGGTGCCAGGGAAGCATGATACCCTCCGCAAATAATGAAAGCAGAAGGGCAGGCATCCCGGGCCCATGCCGTTAACTCCTTAAGTCGGGGATAAAAGGTGGTGCGGACAGTAAATCCGATTATATCGGCATTTTCTTCTTGCAGCCTGCGGGTAAACTCCTCTCTGGTTTCAGGAGCCAGCATGTGATACAAAGATACCCGGTGACCTTCTCGCTTTAACACAGCAGACATTGAAGCCAGGCCTTCGGCATAACTGGGCTCTTTTTGGAGAGTTCCGATGCTCCAGTAATAATCAGCATGGACAAACAGTATCTTCAATGCCATAAAAATTCTCCTGTTAACATAATATGATAAATTATTTATACATAATAGCGCATAAACAATAAGAGCAAGCACGAAATACAACTATTTCCACCAAGCTAATGCAAACAATTTCTGTGCAATGATCTTAACACAATACTGCTGCTTTCAACAACAAATGCCGGGATTGAAAATATTGTCCAGCAAGGTAATTTTTAAAAACATCGTTTATGGACGCAGCACGGGGAATAACGAAGAGTCGGAATCGTGCTGAACACAATTACAGACCCAAAGCTTATTATTCTACAGCCCTTACTTTCACATTTATAGTTTCCAGTTAATTGATATAAAAGCTTGTGCCGTGATCCGGCCTGAAAAATATCTGTGCAAGCTATACTTGGCTCCCGAAAATGGAGCTCTGCAGGAAGATTGCCCCCACAAGGCAGAGAAAGATAGATCAGTTGCCTGTATAAGGAACCCCTGTGAGGATAAGAACCAATTCAGCTAGCCTGGCTGCAACGAAACGGCCAGCTGCCTTTATTCGCAGGTTTAAGACAAGTTAAGGATTTCTCTGGCTTCTTCGGGAGTTGCTATTTCTATATCCATCACTTGAGCGGTTTTAGCTATATTTCTCACCAATTCTACGTTGGAGACCGGTTTATCTTTATATAAGAAGGTCACATCTTCTATACCAACACGCACATTCCCATCAAGCAATAACGCTAACGCTGATAATTTCTTATGACTCTTACCAATGGCAGAAACTGTCCAGGTACAATTTTCCGGCAGACTTTCCCTGAGGATAAATAGATTTTTTATAGTCCCTTGTAATGAACCGGGCACGTTTAAAACCAGGTTAAAATGCAAAGGCTCTGACAAAAGTCCTTTTTTTACAAGATGTAAAACATTATTGATCATCGATAAATCAAAAATTTCTACTTCGGGTTTTACTTTTTGATCAAACATTTTTCGGGCAAGAGTTTCAATCAACCGGGGAGGATTATAGTTTACCTCGTCAGGAAAATTAGAAGATCCGGTTGTTAAGCTGGCCATGTCGGGTTTTAAGTCAATACAAGTTCCCCTATCGTCGATGTTTCCGCCCCTGGCCCCGGTGGAAAGCTGAATAATTATGTCGCATTTCTCCCTTACCTTATCTATGATGCTTCTAAATATATTAATATCTGTGGTCGGCCGGCCGTTTTTATCCCGGGCATGGATATGAGCTACCGCAGCACCCTCCCTATAACACCGGTATACATCTTCTGCAATTTCTTCTGGAGTTATCGGGGTATGAGGATTTAATGCTTTCGTCGGCACATTTCCGGTCGGGGCTACAGTAATTATAGTTTTATCAGGCAAATAGATTCCTCCTCGTCACTTGATCAGGCTGTAAATAGATGCAGCCTGGGACTCTATCTGTCAAACAGCGCCTTTTTTCCAGGTTGTTGTTGCATAATTAATATGCCGGCGTACTGCTAGTCTGCTGTTCTGCCCCCGTCTACCATTAATAAAGTTCCGGTAACAAAATCAGATGCGCTGGAAGATAGATATATGACCGCGCCTACAATATCTTTTGGGGATCCCAACCTTCCCAGCGGTATAGATTTTACTATTTTTTCATAGTTGTCGTCTTTGGCTAGATATTCTGAAGTTAACGCAGTATTTATGTAAGCGGGACCCAGGGCATTAACATTAATGTTATTACCGGCCCATTCCATAGCCAGAACTTTAGTAAACAGGAGCACGCCTCCTTTACTTGCTGCATAAGCGGAATGCTCCGGATGCCCCAAAACCGAGGAAACAGATCCAAAGTTAACTATCTTACCGTAATTTTGACTGACCATTACTTCCCCTATAAGCTTACAGCAGAGATAAGTCCCTTTTAAATTTATGTTCACAATATTATCCCATTCACTTTCATCAAGCTCTAAAACAGGCTTTCGTATATTAATTCCGGCAGCATTAATTAAGATATCTATCCTGTTATATTCAGACATTGTTTTTCTGACAATATCTTCGACACTTTTATAGCTGGTAACATCGGCTTCCAGCGCTAAAACTTCTTTTCCAAAAATATTAGCATTATTTTTTAGTTTTTCAAGCCTCAACCTTTCTCTGTCGGCTATAACCACATCTGCGCCAAACTCTGCTAATCCAACAGCAATATCTTTACCCAGGCCTCCAGCTCCGCCTGTTATTATTGCTACTTTATTTTCCAAACTAAATATATCTTGATACATTCCGCTCAACCTTCCGGTACTTACTTATTCTTTCCATAACAAAAACATAAGAACATCTACCAGATCGATCACAGCTTAAATTGGCAAGGCTTGTAGATATAATTCGCTACAACTTATTCGTATCCTTCAAGGCTTCATCCCGGCTCCCTTTATCCTTAATTTACGAAATATTTCGCTTTGATGTGGAAATTGACATGACAGCTTTTCCTATGTTAGGGTTTAAATCAGTAAGGGTAACCAGATCGAGTTTCAAACTTTTTAAAACGCTGCTTATAATAGGAGCTCTGAAATCATGAAAAGAAATCACAAAGCCGTACCCATTATAACTGCTATCTTTACTCTAGCTGTTTTCTCAACCGGCTTTACAAGCAGTACATCTGTAACAATCACCGATGAGACCCATGAAGCCTTGACCGACCAGGTATGGGCGGTAAAGGTTGTAGCAGAACCCGGTGAAACAGGCAGCCTGAGCCAGGAATTTGAAGCTGCTTACGGGGCTTATGATGCTGAAGTGAAGGATGGATCAACCGCTGAAGTCCAAAAAGATTCCTTCGGATTCGATTATGACGACGACGGTGAATTTGAAGTCATAAAAGGCGAAGACTATGTCGGCAACTACTTTCACATCGATCAGGAGGCCGGAACTACCGGGGGCACAACCAAGCGGTATATCGATATCAGCAGTCCCTGGTCCGGCGCTTACGTACATGAAGACATGAAAGTTGTCGGTGAGGCAGAAGTTGAAGATACATTCAGGATGGACAACCTGGAACCCGGCGAAGAAGCAGTGCCCGAATGGCACGACCTATTTTAAAAACCGCCGCGGTCACTCTTTTATTTTTCCTAAAGGAAGATCGGCTCACTTACGGCGATATCTTACCGTATGGACATGAAATGAGTACGTCAAACAAGGGACATCGTGAGAACCCAAACAACAGGCGTCAGCGTTAGCAACAAACTGTATCAAGACCGGAATGAACAAAAATCATTGCCGGGACAGTTAAAATCTTAGACCTTCATCGCAAATTCGCAGCTACCGTCCTCAATCAATTACCGGCTTCGCTTAAACCTTTATTGTCACCAGGCATCGCCTGCTGTTTCTGCAAATTATTTATAGCTGCCGGTTTACCGGGCAGGTAAACCGGCAGAGCATCTTATTAAGCCTCCCACAGGGCCAATTCAACAGCTTTTGCAGCGTGTAGCGCCGTTGTATCGTAAAGAAGAACATCGGTATCAGACTGCTGAACCAAGAGCGATATTTCTGTGCATCCGAGGATAACTGCTTCTGCCCCCTGATCTCTTAACCCCTCAATAATGCTTAAGAAACGTTCCTTGGAGTCCTGGTTAATTTGTCCAGTGCATAGCTCCCGGTATATTATTTCATGGACAACACTTCGGCCCGCTTCGTCCGGTACTAAAACCTCAATGTTAAAGTTTTCTTCCAGCCTGCCCCTGTAAAAAGGCTGCTCCATGGTAAACCTGGTGCCCAAAAGCCCGGCCCGGTGAATATAGTTTTTCTGCAGAACATGAGCCGTGGCATCGGCTATGTGGATAATCGGAATGCCAACTGCTTTTTCGACCACCGGAAAAACTTTATGCATCGTGTTGGTGCAGATAATCAAAAAATCGGCCCCTGCCCTTTCCACCGACTGAGCTGCACCGCCCAGTATTTCCGCTGTTTTCTCCCAATCCCCTTGATGCTGCAGCGCTTCAATCTCGGCAAAGTCAACGCTGTACAAGACAATCTTTGCCGAATGCAGACCGCCCAGTGACTCTTTAATGCCTTCGTTTATAATCCGGTAGTAGCTTAAGGTTGATTCCCAGCTCATTCCTCCGAGCATACCAATAGTCTTCACAGCAGCAACCTCCTTAAAAACCAGTGCCATAAAGTTATATTTTAAATTACACTCTATAAACATAGTGTACATCAGCGTTTGCAGGATCTCTAAAAAAGTCTTGCCAAATTGGTGCAGGATTTCAAAAGTAATGGCTTAAGAGATCTGTGCTACCTGGGAAGATGCTTTGAATGGGGTTTTTCAATATTTGACATATAGTAAGTGCCCTTTAAACTTCATTTGAATATAAAACCTGGTTGAACAAAGTACCGATACCCGGAATTGCTACTTCTACCACATCGCCACCAACCAGCGGCCCTACTCCTGCAGGGGAACCGGTAATGATAAGATCCCCGGGATACAAAGTCATTATTTCAGACAAGAAAGATACAAGAAATTCCACCGAGAAGACCATATTTTTTACAGTGCCATTTTGCCTTATTTCACCATTTACTGTTGTAGTTATAGAGACACTACTTATATCAAGTTCGGTCTCGATCAATGGTCCAACGGGGCAATGAGTATCGAACGCTTTTCCCCTCCCAAAATGCCCATCTTTCAGAAATAATGTTTTGTCAGTAACATCATTTGCACATGTATAGCCCAGTATATGTTTTCGTGCTTCCTTAGGATCAATTTTACTGCATTTTTTACCCATGACTACTGCAAGCTCTCCTTCGTATTGCACATAGTGATCAGGGTTGTTAATGATTACTGTGCCATTATGGGCGTTCAAACTGCTGCTCGGACGGATAAATATATATGGTTCTTCGGGGATGTTTAATCCAACCGATTCAATGTGATCAATAAAGTTTAAACCTACGCCAATGATCTTGGTCGGTTCACATGGTGCCAGAAGGGTTATTTCTTCACTGTTCAAGACAGGACTGCTGCAAATATTTAAGGGAATCTCATCGATGGTTCCCTTTATTTTTTTTATCTTTCCTGATTCTTCCAATACACCGTAATTAGCTTGTCCCTTATAATCAAACCTTATTATTTTCACAATTTCAGTTCCTCCTGTAATCCTCTAAAATTAATGAGCTTGCGTTTATACCCATCTCAAAGGCCTTCCGGTTGATATCCACAAACTTTTTAGGGACGTAAGAGTGCAGTATGCGGGTAAAGTTTTCCCTTTTTATAGCGGTAAAACCAGAACCAGCAAGAGCACCCAGCATAACCATGTTTAACGCCTGCAACTGCTTTAATTCCCTGGCAATTGCGGTAGCTTTAATCATTAACAGTTTCTCTGTAAGTAAGTCAAGGCCCTCTTGCAATTCCGCTAGATTTGGATAGTGGAACCTCCCTGTTTGGACTCCAATGGGCATGATCGGGGTCTCGTTTACTACAGCAGCTGTCTTTTCATTGCCATAGCGAGACAATACCCTCAAAGCTTCAAGGGGTTCAAAAGCCACCAAGATATCCAGAGATCTGCTTGGAACCAAAGGGGGTAGAGTTCCTTTTTCGCGCCAGCGCACATGGCTGGCAACAGATCCCCCGCGCTGTGTAAGGCCATATACATCACCTACTGTTACTTCGTAACCTTCTTCTAATAGCACCGATGCAACAAGGCGCGCAGCCAATACATTACCTTGCCCGCCTACTCCTGTAATAATTAAATTTGTCACTTTGTTATTAATAGTCACAGGACATATCACCTTTCTCAAGCAGCGAAATAGCTTCTTTTGGGCACAATTTCACGCAAAGTCCACAGCCGTTGCAGCTGTCTTCAATTATATATGCCTTCTGCTTGTTGTAGTCGTACTCCACTGCCGGACAACCAAGCACCCGGATGCAAAAACGATCGCAGCCACAACTTTCGCCCACGCATTTAGTTTCTTCAACACGTGCAAAACTTGTAACAGGGAGACTTTTTTCTTCATAGGTGGCACATGCCCGGCGAAAGACAACAAGTTTTACCCCGCCTTCTTGCAGTTGGTTGAAAATCAGTTCAATAGCCTCCTGTATATTTTCCAGGGGGTCGAGGACAGTAGTTTTTACCCCCATTCCCCTGGTAATATTTTCTATAATAACGGGAGCATTCTCTTTAGAAAAATCACTGGGTGTTGCCGGACTCTCTTGGAAACCGGTCATGGCTGTTATGGAATTATCGAGGATAACAAACAAGACATCAGCATTATTAAAACAAGCGTTGACAAGGGCTGGAAGACAGGCATGATAGAATGTTGAATCACCGGCTACAGCTACTGCAGGCTGATTAAAACCGAAAGAAGAAAGCTTGCTGAATCCGGAAGCGTTACCCATACCCGAACCCATACAGTGCAGTGCTTTGATCTGGTTGAAACCGGTTTCTCCAGCTGCAAGCCCATAGCAGCCGATATCTCCAATGACAAAACCATCCCGGCCATCAAGTTTAAGCGCTGCATTGAGAGCAAAGAAGGAAGCCCGGTGAGGACATCCCCGGCAAAAAGAAAGTTCACGGGGAACAAGCATACTGGAAGTTAGCTTGCCTGAGAGTTCAGAATAAGATGAATAAGAGGAAGCATCTTCTATATTGAAAATACTGCGCAGAGCTTCGAGAACAATATCAGCATTTATTTCCCCAACTCCGGGACCGTTAGGCCCACTGACCTCCCCTGTATTCTTACCGTAAAAAATTATCTTTCCCATTTCTTCAGTGTGTTCAGCATAAAGTACTTTTACCTGGTCTTCAATGAAGGGATCTACCTCTTCAACAAAAAGCACACTCTCTGCCCAATAAAGATGTCTCGTTATAAAAGCGGCAGGAAGCGGCCATAAGGTGCCAATTTTCAATACGCCAACTACTGCCTCCAGCCCCAAAGTTTCAACTGCTTCTTGCGCATAAAGTGCACCCAGACCGCCGGCTATGATCAAAAATCTTGCCTTTGAGGGACCGTGGTAGCTGTTAAAGGCCGAATGTTCAAAGACATTTTGGATTTTACGCATCTTGTTTAGTAAAGCCTGGTGGTTTAAAGCCACCAGTTGTGGAAGTCCAACAAGCGGTTTTTGCAGGTCAAAAAAAGGTTCTTCTACCTGTTGAGGTATTGGACCAAGCTTAACACCACCCCTGCAATGGGACAACCTGGAAACAGAACGTAGCATACAGACAACACCCATATCCTGGGATAACCTCAGTAACCAGCTGGTCATATCCTTTGCTTCCTGCGGGGTAGAAGGTTCCAAAAGGGGTATCTGGGCTATCTTGGCAAAGTGCCGCGAATCTTCTTCGTTAGTGCTGGTTAAAGGCCCGGGGTCATCGCACACTACTACTAAAAGGCCGCCTTTTAGTTCATTTAAGCACACGGTTGTTAAAAAGTCAGAACAAACATTGATGCCATTTTGTTTCATAGCTACCAAAGCGCTTAGGCCGGCAAAGGAAAATGCGGCGGCTGCCTCCAGGGCCACTATCTCATTAACAGACCATTCGACTTCAAGCTCATACTTATTCTTATGCAATAATAAATTGCCTATTATTTCAGAGGAAGGGTTACCCGGATACCCGGTACAGTAAGAGGCCCCGCCTTCCAGGGCACCCCTGGCGATAGCTTCATTTCCCATTAATAATGTGCGCTCAATGTCCATTACTGCTTCTCGATCCTTTCTTTTAATTTTATTATGCGTTTGTAATAAGGTAGAGCTTCTTCCCTGTTTTGGGCATTATTTATAGCGCGGTTTTTTTTACTAATCGATGCTTCAGCAAGGTGCTGCCAGCGCGTGTCATCCAGAGTAGATATCTCCAGCTGACCAGCATCGACTGCGCTTTGGAAAAGAAATTTTCCCTGTTCAGTACGTATAATGACTGTATTGTGTCCCGGAAGCCCCTCGACCATACCTATAGAAATATCGGCATTCTCTGCCGTCATATCAAGGCAGACATGACAACCCGGCCTAATTTGTTCTTTTACCTCTTCCAGTGGAATTTCATGCCTGGCGCCTTGGGAAAAGATTTCCATAACTTCTGCCGGCGGCGGTGGAAGATCTACCCGATCTACATCAGTTTTACCAATGGTTTTAAGCAACCTGTACCAACCCAGCTGAGTTAAGGACCAGGTACAGAACAGACCTAAAACAATTGATATTGCTCCTTCTTTTTCTGCTTTCCCGGGATACAGCTGCATCTTTTTGAGGCTGGTACACTGGCAGGGAAGGCCTACTACGCCCAAATTTGCCCCGGGATTGTTAACTGCCCTGTTAACTTCCATGTTTGTGGGAGAAAGGGCAAACTTAGATCCCGCTGCTTTTAATATTTCCTCCCTGGTGGATGCAGTAACCGGATATGGGAAACCGTTTGAGGACCGAGTTACTACGGCACCTTTAATGATGCCCACTTCCAAAGCCCTCGACATAAGGGTGGAAACCACCCCACCATATTGATATTTATTATCTGCACTTAGATTAACGTTCCGCACTATGTAATAATCCAGATAGGAACCGACTGCACCCTTGTAACCCAGATCACCCGCAAGTCCGGCACTTTCAGGAAATGGCACTGTTCGGGGACAAAAGTGGTAGCACCTGCCGGTATCAACGCCACATTCAGCTACTGAGGCAATACGGTCTCCTAAAGCTAATATACTAGAGCAAATGGATACACAGCTCCCACAAGCAGTGCAAGCATCGGTACCCAGTACTTCCAGAGATAACCCCCGCAGCCCAAACTGCTGTTGTTTATGCAAAGCATTTGCCATGTCTGAATAACCCCTTTATAAGTTCAATCAACAGCTACGATAATAATCCCGGTAAATGTAATTTCATTCGTCTTAATCCTTCAGAAAGGTTTTCAAGAGAACTCGCAAAAGAAAACCTTACAAATCCACTGCCCATTTCACCAAAAGAGCTTCCGGGGATACATGTAACCCCAACATCGTTAATCAAAAACCTGGTAAAGTCCCAATCATCCATTTTAAAATCTGAAATGTCAACAAATGCATAAAATGCACCATCAGGTTTGGAGCAATTGTAGCCGGGAACTTCCATAAGACCCTTGATGAAGAAATCTCTTCTTTCCAAATATTCTTCTCTCATTTTAGAAACAGGTTCCTGTGGCCCGCTAAATGCTATTTCTGCCGCTTTATCAGCAACCTGATTTGGACATATATTTACCAATGATTGTAATTTGCTAACCTGGGTTATGATCTCAGCCGGGCCTACAGCATATCCGATACGCCAACCGCACATGGCATAATTCTTGGAACAGCTTCCTACCGTAATAATTCGGTCGCCGGATTTGTCCAAAGTAGCTATGGGAATGTGCTCTTTTTCAAAAATAATTTTATCATAAGCTTCATCTGATATGATGATCAAGTCTTTTTCCCGGGCAAAATTTATAAGTTTTTCTAATTGATCTTTGTCCAACACTCCTCCTGTGGGGTTGCTGGGGGTATTAATAATAATAGCTTTTGATTTTTTAGATATAAGCTTTGTAAGACTTTCGAAGTTTATTGTAAATCCATCTTCAGGAACGAGCGGATACAATACAGGGGTACCTCCGGCATCTTGTATTATGCCATCATACTGCGCCCAGCCTGGATCTGGGCGCAAAACTTCTTCTCCAGGATTTACAAGGACACGAAGAGTAAGGTAAATAGCTGCACTGGCACCGTTGCAGATAACCACTTCAGTCTCAGGATCAAAAATGAAATTGTAATCTTCTTTTAACCTTTCGGCCAGGGCCGACCGGGTCTCCATTAAGCCTGAACAGGAGGAATAGCCGATATGACCCTGAAGCAATGCATTTCTTGCTCCTTCCAAAATATGATCTGGTGTGGGAAAATCTGGCTGTCCCACTTCCAACCTGACCAGGCCCGGGGTTACCGATGCCATTTCAAAAGTTTCCCTTATGGGTGAAAGCTGAATTGTTTGTATCCTTGATGATAAATATTTACTCATTATTTCTCACTCCTCTGCAAGCTAATAATATGAACGCTTTTTCAACAAACTCCTGTTAGCTTCTTTTAATTCTCATGCGCTTTGTCAGTGAAATTTAAAAATGCATACTGCAGTACTAGTGATCAGGCAGTGCAAAATAACTTATTGTCCATGTTTATTTAATACATTATTGTCGGCAGCCATAGAGCCAGGGACGGAAATGCCAGCAGAGAAAACATAACTATCCAATCACAAGCAACGAAAGGTAAACCGGCAACATAGATATCTTTCATGGATGTATCACCCGAAACAACACCTTTTAAAGCAAATAGATTTACACCGAAAGGAGGTGTTGTCGTTGCCATTTGCATATTTAGAAGCATAACCACACCGAACCATATAGGATCAAAACCCAGCTGGTATATTAAGGGCATAAATATGGGACTGACAATCATAATTATGGATCCCGTTTCTAAAATTGTGCCCATGCCTAACATGAGAATCATCATAACAAGAATTAAAATAATTGGAGCTATATCAAGTGCAGAAGCCCAGGTGATCATTTGTTGAGTTACCCCGGAAAAAGCCAGTATCTGGCTAAAACTGATCGCTCCAACGAAAATTGTAAAGATCATTACTGAGATTCTTGTTGTTGCCATAGTTGCGTTCCAGACCATTTGCCAGCTCAGTTTTCTGTTTAACGCAGCCAAAAGAATAGTCCAAACCACCCCGACAGCTGCAACTTCAGATGGCGTTGCTATACCGAAAAATATTGCCCCTACAATTAAAAGAATAGTAGAGCCCAGCGGAACGACAAATTTTAAGGTGAGAAGTAGTTTTTCCTTGAAATGAATCTGTTCCGGACTGTATGCGGGAGCCAGAGAGGGTTGAAGCAGGCACCTGATAATGATATAGGAAGCGTACAGTACAGCCATCAGTAGCCCGGGAATTATAATAGCGATTAACAATCTTCCTACTGATATTTGGGCAACTGACGCCAGGAAAACAGCAAAGGCTGAAGGCGGGAGCATCATTGCCAGCCCCCCGCTGCCTAGAACAGGACCGATGCTCATTGATTTTTTATAACCGTGCTTCTCCATTTCCGGGACTATAGTTGAACCCAGCAAGACTACGGATGACATGGTAGAACCGCTTACTGTTCCCAATAAAGCTCCTCCACCTACCGAGAGGAGGCTCAATCTTCCCGGCAAACTTCCCAGCCATTTTTCAATAACATCGATCATCTTAGGAGCCATTCCAGATTTAAACATCAATTCGCCCATCAATATAAATAAAACCACCGGCATTAGTGCGTAATTAGTAAGGTTATCTATCATCACGCGTCCAACATGACTGATTCCAGTTTGGAACCCTCCAAGAAAGATTGCAGCCCCGATAGCATTTAGAAAAAGCATACCAAAAGCTATTGGAATACCTGTTGCGAGAACTGTTAAAAGAAACACAACAAATATAATTAAAAGCAGCCACCACTCCAAATCAATGAACCCCCATTAAATAAATCAAATTAGATTTCGGTATAATTAGTTTTATCAGCTCCACAGTTCAGCTCCTTATCATTTTGCCTTAACTCTGCTGTATATCCGACCACATTTCTAAGCACTTGAACGGCTATCAACAAAAAACCTGCAGCCATTATCCCACTAAAAATGTAAGTGGGTAGCGCCAGTATTGTAGGCCTGTAAGCGCCAGTAATATAGTACTTCCAGGTATTTAAGCCAATAAACCAAAAGAAAAGAAGGCATACCAAAGAAACTACAACGGAAGTAATGATATTTATTATACACCTGCTGTTCTTATTTAACATTTTTATGATCAGATCCATCCTCACGTGACCATCTTCTTTATAAAGCCAGGCAGCACCTAAAAATGGAATGAGTAGCAATATCCACTCGCACATTTCGATGGTGCCCGGGATAGATCTGCCTACAACTGTCCTCATGGTGATATTGATGCTTATCAGGGCAGTCATCATAAGAATTAGGATACCAGTAAACTTTATCATACCTGCCAATAATTGATCAAAACCGGAGGCAAGCTTTCCAAACAACTTCATAGTTTTAACTCTCTCCTATTGTGAAGGGTCCTGTTTTACACAATATAAGTGCAGTTTATGCAGTAGATAGGGCCAAATAAATGGCCCCATCTAATGCAAGTACTTATTAAAAACTAAAATCTTTATTTAATAATCAACACCGTACATCTCCATAAGTTCCTCGGCCGCTTCCGGATCCTCTTCCATTATTTCATCCCACAGCGCACTATGAGCTGTTTCAATATACCAGTCGGCATCTTCGCCGGTCCAGGTAATAATTTCGCCGCCTTCATCCAGGAATGGAGCCATAAATTCCTCGTATTCTTCTACAAAAGTTTGCTCCAAGTATTCTTGCTCTGTTTTTAATACCGCTTCGTCAAATTTCTCTTGCAGACCATCAGGTATTTGTTGGTATGTGTCAGGATTCATGATTATAACAGTTGCGCTGCCCATAAAGTGGGGTTCATAGACGTAATTATAAATTTCATGCAGGCCCATAGGAGTTACAATTATAGTCGGATGGGAACCTCCGACAACAACACCCCGTTCCAGTGCCGGGTAAACTTCAGTCATATCAATAGTGACTGGGTCCAAACCCAGATCTCTCAGGACCATATCAACGCGTGGATCTGAGCGGAACGACTCTCCCTCCATATCACGTGGACTGTCGTATTTGTCAACACTCCAAAAATAGGTATTGACTTGATAGTCCCCCCTCATTACAAGATGAAGTCCGACATTTGCTGTCTTTTCAGCAAAGAAATCAAAAACACCTTTTTCTCTTTCCTCGGTAGGCGTAAACGGTGTCAGGTTTAAACCGCTCATGACCGGTTCTTGATCTTTATAATAGGCACCACTTACCATAGCCATGTCTACCACACCGGCTGCCACAGCATCGTGCTGTTCCCATCCGGGAACTGCTTCAGGACCGCCGGTCCAAACAATAGATATTTGGCCATCTGTCATTTCCTGAAGGTTTTCGTCAAGCTCAAAAAACAACCTGGACATAAGGTTGTCTTGTGGTAAAAATCCTACAGCAGAAAGAACTATAGACTCTTCTTCAGGAACTGGCTCAACCTCTTCGGGGGCTGGTTCCTCCTCTTCAGGAGCACACCCAACGAACAGGACTCCGATCAGTAATATAATTATACACAAACAAAAAACTTTTCTCATTGATATTTAACCTCCTTTGTTTATTACCCATATTACAATCCACTTGTTACAAACTATTTTTTGGCAATCCAAGATAATTTGGTTAAATTCCCCCTTTCACAGCCAGCCTTAATTATTAGAATCAACGCTTAATTCTTTAACAAGCGCCCGTTCTACGTCATTTATATGTTCGGCCATTAAATTTTGTGCATTTTTTACATCTCTTTTGCAGATAGCATCAAAGATTAATGAATGATACTTGTGACATTGAGGTATTATGGGTAATTTCAATAGATCGGATTGAAGGTTTATCAACAAATTCTTGATAGTTTTAATTTGGTTAATCAGTACTGTATTGTAAGAGCACTCAGCAATAGTTAAATGCAAATCCACATCATCTTGTATAAACCCTAAATTGTCCTGATTTTTAATCTTTTCTTCCATGCTTTCAAGTATGATGCCCATTTGAACCAGATCTTCTTCAGTTGCCCGCTCTGCACTGAGCCCCACAATCTGAACCTCTAGAATTTTTCTTGCTTCTAACAAATCTTTTTGATTAGTGTGTTTTAAAGCTAACTTAGAGTCAAACGGGGACTTAAAAATAAAGTCAAAATTGCTTTTGACATACGTGCCATCTTTTTTCTTTTCTAACAACCCTGCAATAATAAGCGCTTTTATGGCTTCTCGTAAGGTACTTCTTCCTACTGAAAACAAATCACACATTTCTTTCTCTGATGGCAATCGTTCTCCAGGTTTCAGCTTTTCTTCTAAAATTTGACTTTGTATTACCCTGATAATCTCATCGCTTAGTGAATTTCTCTTAAGATGCAGCTTTTCCACCATGAGTATCCTTTCCCAGATATTTATTAACACAAACGTAAACTACCATCCGATTATCAGACAATCATACTTGCAGACAAGTGTAATTTAAAATAATTGGATCCGCAACGCTATTTAGCTTTCATAAATAAGCATGAGAATAACATAGCGCTAAATTTGCTAATGTTTTATATGTTTTACGCCAATAATTGTCCTGATCCTTATTTTTTTTAATTTTATATTCCCTTGCCAGCAGATAATACAGCAATAATGTTACAAATAGTAAAATAAAAGGCCCAATAAAATTGGGCCACACTTTGTTTGAAAAATAAACTCCAAGTTAAAAACAGTTTTCAAAACAATAAAGACTAAAAAAACAAGGCGACCGCTATTAAAGAACCAGGGCGCCGTACAGTAACGCGGCCAAGATAACCAGTGGGGGCTGGATCTTAAGCTTTTCCAGAAGAAGAAAACTTACCAGAGCAATCCCGGCAGTATCTAAAACCCCTGTATCCGCAAACGAATTTATGAAAAAGTTGTAAACCATAAGCGCCAGCATAGCCGCTATCACCGGCCGGACAAACCTGGTTACTCTTTTGATCCGGAGGTTATCTTTATAGCGGTAAATAATCCCCAACAAGAAAATCATCAATATCAGTGAAGGTATAACGCTGGCTGCCAGGCCGACCAGGGCTCCTGCTGCTCCGGCAATTTCAAAAC
Organism: Syntrophomonadaceae bacterium; assembly: GCA_007130825.1. GTDB lineage: Bacteria > Bacillota > Dethiobacteria > DTU022 > DTU022 > B1SED10-74M. The sequence continues at coordinate 16,950 of SLRT01000177.1, forward strand.
CGATCACACCGGCCATCTTGGTTATTATCGGTCCGGGAAGAGTGTTGGCAAAAGCCAGTATTTCACCAAACTCTCCGGCAGTCAGCCAACCATAACGGTGCACCACTTCGTACTCTACCAGGGGGATGTAGGCCGGCCCTCCTCCGTAACCGATAATGCTGGGAATAAAAAAGGCCACAAACAGCTGCCAATAGATCATGCCGGAGGCCCCTCCCCTCTGCTGCCCCGAACAGGAAGCAGAAGCGCAGCCAGGATAAAAAGTGCGGTAATGATCGCCGGGTGGATCACGGAAAATATGAAAAACGGCAAAACTAAAAGAAAGATACTAAAAGTTTTCAGCATGCCCATATCACCGGAGGAATGTTTCAAAAATTCTTTGACCAGGATGCCCAGCATCACGCCGACTACCGGAATTACCCCCCGGCCCGCACCCTGGACCCAGGAGATCTCCTGGAAAGCAGAAAAAGTGGAAAACAATATAATCATGGCCAGGACAGAAGGAGCAACCAGGGAGACAAAAGCCAGAGCCAACCCTATATACCTGCCCTCTTTCCACCCTATGAATCCGGCCATTTTTACCGATATGGGTCCGGGTAATGTGTTGGCCAGAGCCAACACACTGCTAAATTCGTCGTTTGTCATCCAGCGATAATTAGTCACCACTTCTCTTTGAATTAATGGAATAAAAGTCGGCCCTCCCCCGAACCCGAGCACTCCGACCCGCAAAAAAGCCTCCGAAAGGTCTATATATACACTGCGGTACTTCCTCATAACATCTCTCCAAAACAAAATATTGTCTGCCTTATAAAATTGGCTGTTCTTGCTTAAATCTCCTTTTTTTTAAAGTGAACCAGGGATTTGGGGCTTGGCCAAAAACACCGGCGACTGCAATTGCAGGAGGATAGGGAGGGGTTAAGCAAACAAATTCATAAAATTGCCATGATCGATGGTTTATATCCGTTTTCCCTGCTTCCGGAGCGAAAGGAAAAAGACTATCTTCGCTCCAGGCGCAAACAGGTATCTCCGCCTCCATAACGGAAAAGACCGGTCAGGTGAAAACCGGCTTTTTCACCGGCTTCACGCGCTTCCCGGAGAGTGGGCAGGTAAAAAGAATCCACCTCCAGGATCCGGTTAAAGTAAAACAAGGCCGCTTTACGGGGAGCGGTGCGGCTGCGGTTAAGATAGCGATGCTGTAAATAAAGCACACCGCCGCTGTCAAGAGACAAAAAAACTTTTTCCAAAACATCCCGGAGGATCTCCGGAGATCGATGTATTGCATTTACTGCCAGGACTATCTGGTAACCTTCCCCCGGAAAGTCGCTGTAAAAATCGCCGCCACGGGTAGTGATGCGGGACTCCAGTTTCGTTTTTGCAATATACCTGCGGGCAACTTCCACTATCTCGGGAAAGTCAAACACCACCCCTTCCAGTTCCGGGTTTATGCGGCATAAAGCTGCAGCGTAAAGCCCGTGCCCACCTCCCAAATCCAGCATTCGCCTGGCCTGAAAAAAACGGGGGTGCCTGCAAACCAGGTGGGTTAGTTTGCTTAAATTTCCACTACCGCGGGCATGCTGGACCATGATCCTGGTAAATAGCTGCGGATCTTTTTTAGCCGGATTAGGCCCCGACCGCTGCACGGATGATCCTTCAGAGGGCCGGGACAAACTGACCTCCAATTCCCGGGGAGACAAAAGCCTGGCAAAACGCCGTTCCAGGAGTTCACGGCTGCAGAAAGGGGAACTGCTTTTCAAATAAAGAGCAGAAAGGGATGATAACCGGTATGTTCCATCACCGTTTTTCGCCAGGCCGCCTTTTTCCAGTAAACCGATGGCAGCGAGCGCATCAAGGAAAGCTTTAGTTTTCCGGGTATCAAAACCAAGCATTTCTGCTAATTCCCCGGCAGTGCGCCCATGCTCCAGCAGGTCAAAAACTTCTTTTTTTAAAGCAAACATCATTAGATGCGATGCTTCCGCTTCTTCCAGAAGCCCCTCCAGTGAATTTAAGGCAGCACCTGCCTGCCCCCGGATTTTTTCCTGCCCAGGATCTAAAGGGCGGTTCTTATCCACACTCATCACTTAATCCCTCACCTTCTTCGATGCGATAATGGTTAAGTTTGCGGAACAGTTTATTCCAGATAGGCCGGGAAAAGGTCCGGACGGAAATTAAAGTCCATCTGAAAATCTTTGACATAATCCCTGGTGGCATAAACGGTCAGATCGTGGTAAACAGGAACCAGCGGCGCCTTTTCCTCTGCCAGGTCCTGCAGTTGGAAGTAGATTTTCCGGCGTTCTTCGCGGTCCATTTCCTGTACCGCTTCCTGGATCAGTTCATCTGCCTCTTCGCTGGAGAAGTTAACCCCCCGGCTCTGGTTAAAACCTGAGCCGCTCAGAAGCCACGAGCTGAAAAAGTCGTCGGGATCCTGCCCGGTCCACGGACAAAAAGATACATGAAAATCACCTTTCCCTAATTCTTCATTGTAGGCGCCCATCTCGAGGCTTTTTATTTCAGACTCCACTCCCAGCTTGTCCAGTTCTGTCTGCAGGTACTGGGCGATGGAAGACAAGGGCCACCGGGCGGCCCAGCTAGAGTTGACCAGTATTGTTATCTTTTCATTTTCTTCAAGGTTTTCGTCCAGGAGCCTGCTTCCTTCTTCAGGATCGTAATCATAACGCGATTCTTGATCATCAATCCAATACTCAGCCAGGGGAGAGATCACCGCCCGGGCCGGTTCCCCGTAGCCATCCAAAAGAGAATTGACCAGTTCTTCCCGATCTAAAAGCTTGGAAATACCTCTTCTTACCGCAGGGTTATCTACGGGAGCGTTTTCTGTTTGAAAAAACATGTATATTGAGGTAAGAACCTCCTGGGTGAGCAGGTTTATCTCCGGAATTCCTTCCAGTTCCGGCACCTGTTCGGGAAGAATAATACCCACATCGGCCAGGGCATCGACTTCTCCGGCCCTTAAAGCGGCTACCCGGGTCCCTTCATCGGGGATATGATGAAATACCACCTGATCAATATTAGGCTCTCCTTTCCAGTAATCGGGATTGGCCTCAAGGTAAATGCGATCCTGGCTGTAGTCTGCAAACTTATACGGACCGGTGCCTACCGGAGCCGCCAGTTCGGTCCCCCCCGTCTCGATTACTTCCGGGCTGAACATAGCGCTGGGGAAATAACTAATCAGCACCGGAAAGGCGGGCAGTGGTTTTTTTAGCTCTATTTCTAAAGTGTGGGTGCCGGTTGCCCGCACCTCCTCCATATATTTATAGTTGTCGGCGGTCTGGGGGTGTTTTCTCAGCCTGATAATATTTGCCTTGGCCGCCTCTGCATTAAAAGCAGCGCCGTCATGAAAAACAACTCCTTCTCTCAGCTGAAAAATCCAGGTTTTTTCGTCTTGTGACAGGCTTATATCTTCAGCCAGCCAGGATTCCGGTTCCAGGTTTTCATCTAAATAGACAAGGCCTTCCCACACGTTGGTGCTGCCGTGCAAATAAGTGCGGTCCTCGGAACCGTAGTAGAAATCACGACCCACCCCGATAGTCAGGATCTGTTCTGTTTTTTCTGCAGGCTCTTCTGCCGTTTCTTCTTCAAGATCTTCTTCCAGGTCTTCCAAAGGATCCTCTGCAGGTTCGCATCCTACGGTGACTGATAGAAGTAATAAAACTGTAAGTAAGAAAACAATCTTAAAAAAACTGCGTGATAACATTTGATTTACCTCCAGTAAGAATTTATTGAACTGCCTATTGCTTTCCGGCCAGATGACAGGCCGCCCGGTGCCGGGCTGATATTTCTTTCAGGAACGGCTGCTCCCGAGCACATATTTCGATCCTTTCAGGGCAGCGGGGATGAAAAGGACACCCCGCCGGGTAAGCGGAAGAATCCGGCGGTTCCCCGGGTAAAAACTGCGGTGAAAAAGAGCCCTCGAGGCGGGGTTCGCTCTTTAACAAGGCCCGGGTGTAGGGATGAAGGGAGGCATCCAGCCGGTTTGCAGGCAGATCCTCCACTATCCGGCCGGCGTACATCACCACCACCCTCTGGCAAAGGTAGCGCACCGCCGGCAGATCGTGGGATACTAACAGGTAGTGCACCCCGAATTTTTCGCCCAGATCCAGAAACAGGTTTAAAAGCTGACCCTGTAAAGAAACATCCAGCCCGGAAGTAGCTTCATCACATATAACCAGGAAAGGATTAACAATCACTGCGCGGGCTATAGCCAGGCGTCTCTGCTGCCCTCCGCTGAACTCATGGGGATAGCGCTTCCGGTCTTCGGGAGAAAGGCCCACCTGCTGTAACACCTGATCGATTTTATCCCGGCGCTCTTTCCGCGAGAAGGCGGGAAAATAGTTTCGCAGCGGTTCGGCAAGAATCTTCTCCGCCGGATGACGGGGGTTTAAAGAAGCAGCAGCATCCTGAAATATTATCTGAACCTGCCTTCTGAATGAAGTTAATTGCTTTTCAGGCAAAGTGCTTATCTCTTTACCCCGGTAATGCAGACAACCCCGTGATGGTCTTTCCAGGCGGGACAACAGTCGCACCAGGGTACTTTTACCCGATCCGCTTTCCCCGACCAACCCGACGTTTTTTCCTGCTTCTATGTCCAGATCCAGGTCCAGGCTCACGTCATGAACTGCCTGGATTTCCTCTTTTTGCCACCAGCCCCGGGAAATAATATAACTTTTAGCCAGCCTTTCACCACGCAAAAAGGTCAAGTTACCGCCGCCTCCCGGAGATCGTTTTTCCTTGCCTGGTGAAAGTGGCAGGCTGCTTGCTGCTCAGGCCACAATTCCTGCAGGCTCGGAACCTTATTGCGACATATTTCACGGCCCTTAAGGCAACGGGGAGAAAAAGCGCACCCCGGGGAAAGATCTGCCAGATCAGGTGGGCTTCCATTAATCGGTTCCAACCTGCCGGGGCAAAAAGAAGGGTGCGAACGCAGCAAAGCGCTGGTATAAGGATGCAGCGGCTGCCGGAAAACTTCCCTCACCGGCCCGCTTTCCACGATGCGTCCAGCATACATAACCGCCACCCGGTCAGCCACCGCCGCAGCTGCCGCCAGGTCATGGGTTATAAAAAGAAGCGACATACAGCACTCTTGCAGGTGCTTTTTAAGGTAATGCAAAATCTGGGCCTGGAGGGTGACATCGAGCGAAGTAGTCGCTTCGTCGGCTATAAGCACCCTGGGATGCAGGCTCATAGCCATAGCCAGGGCGGCTCTCTGACGCATGCCGCCGCTGAGCTGAAAAGGAAAACTCCGGAAAGACCTTTCGGCAGGCAGCCCCATTTCGGCCAACTTGCATCGAGCCATGTCTCTGGCTTCTGCAGAGGACAGCTTCCGGTGGGCAGTTATGGTTTCACAAATATGGGAGCCGATCGTGCGCACCGGGTTGAAAGTAGATAGTGAATCCTGGAAAACCAGGGCAAGATCCTCTCCCCGAACCCGGCGCATCTCTTTCGGGTTCAACTGCAACAAATCCCGGCCTTCCAGGTTGATTTCGCCTTCCTCTATCCTTCCCGGATGAGGCACCAGGCGCAGCAGGGAAAGAGCGGTAACACTTTTGCCCGCACCGCTTTCGCCGATAATGGCCAGGCACTCGCTCTGCCCCACATTAAAATTTATATTATCGGCTGCCCGGATCAATCCCCGGGAAGTGTAAAAGTTGGCGCTCAGGTTTTTAACTTCAAGGACCTGCTTATGAACGTTATCCAAATCCATAACCTCCTTATCACTGTGAACCTCTTCTCGAAAAAAGCCGGGGCGACGGTTTACTTGAGCCGGCTGACTGCTGCCGCGGACGGGTAAAACCCTGCGGATCCAGGACATCCCGGAGGCCGTCTCCCAACAGATTAAAACCAAGAACCGTTAGGGCAATAGCGGTTCCCGGCAGCAACATCAGCATCGGGGTAGAAACCATGTAATTGCGAGCCTCATTTATCATCGCCCCCCATTCAGGCACAGGCGGCTGGGCGCCCAGGCCCAAAAAAGAAAGGGTCGCTATGGAAAGCACCAGGCCACCCAGGTTCAAAGTGGCCATTACCACCACCGGGGGTAATACGTTTGGCACCAGGTGATGCCATATAATTCCCAGAGGACCAGTCCCCGCAGAACGGGCGGCGAGAACAAACTCCTTTTGTTTTAAAGACAGGACCATCCCGCGCACCACCCGGGCGTACTGGACCCACGAAACCACCGCCAGGGCAATCATAACGTTTATCAACCCCGGCCCCAAAAAGCCGGTAACAACCAGGGCTAAAATCAGGTTGGGGAAAGCCAGGACCACATCGGCCACCCTCATTAACAAGCCGTCCACCATTCCGCCCAGGTAACCGGCGAGCAGTCCGGTGGGAATGCCAATCAAAAGAATTATTGCTAAAACCGACAGGGAATACTGCAAAGTGATCCTTCCCCCGTAAAGAAGCCTGGAATACAGGCACCTGCCCAGAGGATCCGTCCCCAGGGGATACTGATCATCAGCGGACCGCAGGCGCTCGGACAACTCTACCGGCAAAGGATCATGGGGAGCCAGGACAGGAGCGGCCATGGTAACGGCAAATATTAAAATGATAATGACCAGCCCCGTAAGAGACAGGTGATCACGCAGCAGCCTTCCGGTCATGATACTTTTCCTTCCCCCTCTTCCATCCTCACCCGCGGATCCAGCAAGCGGTATGATAGATCTATCACCAGATTCATGCACACAAAAGCTAACCCCATGAGCAAAACATAACCCTGGATCACGGGATAATTACGATCAAAGATAGCTTCCACCGCCAGGCGGCCCACTCCCGGCCAGGCAAAAATCCTTTCCACCACCACAGTGCCCCCCAGCAAGTGGCCCATTGTTATACCCAAAAGAGTGACTACCGGTATAAGCGCATTGCGGAAAGCGTGCCTGCCGATGATAACCGCTTCCCGCAGCCCCCGGGAACGGGCAGAACGGATATAATCAAGCTGCAGCACCTCTAACAGGTTAGCCCTGAGCAAACGGGCATAGGTAGCCGCCAGGCCGAAACCCAGGGTAACAGAGGGCAAAAGCAGGCTTATAAGGCCCTCATCTTTGCCCATAACCGGAATCCCCTCCATGGGAACAGCAATATAGGTGATTAAAAGCAGCCCGAGGTAAAATGATGGTATAGAAGCGCCCACCAGCGCGGTTAAGCGACCGATGTGATCACCCACTGTGCCCCGTAAAAGGGCGGCAACAGTGCCCAGGGGGAAAGCCAGCAGGAACATTACTAACAGGCCTCCCGCCGCCAACTCTGCTGTTGCCGGTAGGCGGCCCAGTATTTCCGCAGAAACCGGCTCTCCGGTGGTAAATGAAGTCCCCAGGTTACCCTGCAGTACATCTAACAACCAGTTGGCGTAGCGTAGCGGCAAAGGACCGTCTACACCCAGGGCCTCCCGGGCCAGCTGCAAATTTTCGGGGGTCACCTCAATATCCCGCCGTGTCAATAAGATTTCAGCAGGATCACCGGGAGCCAGGTCCATTAAAATAAAAGTTATAAAGGTAACGCCTAAAAGCACGGGTACCAGGGTCAACAACCTTCTTATTAAGTATTTCAGCATAACCTGCACTTGCACTCCGTTTTAATTTACTTTGCCTGCGTCTTTTGTGTTAATATTATATCAAACCGTAACACCATTTGCGCTAAAAAAACATCCCTGCAATCGTAACACGTTTTGTCAATATTGTACTACTTATATAGCGTTCGACACAGTTGAATAAAATTCCTTCCTTTATTTAAAAACATTTTTTATTCATTACTACCTTTATTCATTACTACCTTTATTCATTACTACCTTTATTCATTACTACCTTTATTCATTACTACCTTTATTCATTACTACCATGGTAATTTTAAAAGGCAGGATTGTGCTTGGAAATAGCATCGAACTGGATAAAACTTCAGGAAAAAACAAAGCCCGAGTTACACTTGCCGATTAAGAACCGAATTATTAATCAAATGCCGCGATTTTGCAGCTGCTATTTAAACACACCTGCCTCTTATCCTATTTCAATCTTGTATTCATCCGCTTACATGTTAAGCTTAGCAGGATGCAAAACACAAGTTTTACTTAAAAGGTTCGTATCTAACTCCATCACCCATGTGTTCTTTCCAATATCAGGCAGGGGAATTAGTGAAATTTTTTTTACAAAACACTTGACTGATTAAGCTGAATATTGTATACTACTTGTAATTACAGGATTACATTATGAAAGGATAACAATGACTATAAATAATTCCACTAACGCTAACGGTTACATCAACAAAAATAGTGTGATTCCCTATTATTATCAATTAAAAGAGATTCTAAAAAGCTTGATTGAAGACAATGTTATGAGTGAGGGGGAGCAAATCCCCTCTGAAAACGAACTGTGTCAAAAATACGAGGTTAGCCGCACCGTCGTCCGCCAGGCCATTAATGAAATGGTAAACGAAGGTTTGCTGACCCGGAAAAAAGGCAAGGGTACTTTTGTAGCCAAGCCAAAACTATCCGGCAGTCTGATGCAAAACCTAAACGGCTTTTATAAAGATATGACCGTCAAGGACATGAAAACTAGATCCAAAGTCCTCGAATTTTCCATAATTGAGGCTCCAAAAAAGATTGCAAACAGGCTGCAGCGAAAACCTGGCGATAAGATATTTAAAATTGATCGGCTTCGCTTTGTCAATGATGAACCAATTGTCTATGTAATAACCTATATTCCCTACGAC
>SLRT01000134.1 GCA_007130825.1 Syntrophomonadaceae bacterium
AGCTCAGAAGGTAAGGTGCGGGCTTGTTCATCAGCCATTTTAATACCTCCCAGTCATTTTTTAACTTGCCCGGTTACAAGTTTTACTTACCTTTATTATAGCAGACTTCTGGCGCCGGTTCAATTTCGGAACCGGGAAAATGCTCCTGTTTTATAACACGCCTGCTAATCTTCTTTTTCCCCTTCATCCTCGTCAATTTCCGCCAATTCCTCAAAATCATCGTCCCATTCTTCATCGTCAACCAGCACGGCCTCGCCGCAACCGGGACAGGTAATTTCGATTGAAGAATCCTGATCAAGAATATTTTCATCGACCACCACTATCTCCCGGCAGTTGGGACATTCAATTGAAAAACCATTTTCCTGGTCCTCAAATTGATCATTATAATCATCTTCTTCCCTGTCCTCGTCCTCGTAATAATCGTCCTCAATATCGGTAAGATCATCATCAATGGCCACTGTATATTCATACAACTCTTCGTAATCGACTCGCAACTGCTCAATTTCGTCAGTGATATCATCCAGTAAGCCGATAATGCGGTGCAGTATTTTTTGCTCCTTACTCTCTTCGCCCAAATCCAGGCCCTCGGTATAGCCCCGTAAATACGAAACACGCGCTTTCAGATCCTCGGTCATGATCAAACCCTCCCGTTAAAATTTTTGTTAAGCTCTTTCAATATAGTTCCCGCTGCGGGTATCAATTTTTATCAAATCGCCGCTGTTTACAAAAAGCGGGACCTGGATCACCAGTCCGGTTTCCATGGTAGCCGGTTTAGTGGCTCCAGACGCAGTATCCCCCTTTAAACCCGGTTCAGTATCGGCCACCTTTAAAACTACGGTTACCGGTAAATCGACACCGACCACTTCTTCGCCATGCATAAGCACGTTTAAGCGATCATTTTCCTTCAGGTACTTAACCCCTGCGCCAATCTTATCGCCGGGTATTGTGATCTGTTCATATGTTTCCAGGTCCATCAGGTGGAACAAATCATCTTCGCGGTACAGGAATTCCATTTCTTTTCGCTCCAGGTGTGCCTTGGCCACTTTTTCACCGGCCCGGAAGGTATGTTCAATAATTGATCCCGAACGCAGATTCTTAAGCTTTGTGCGCACAAAAGCGGCTCCTTTGCCCGGCTTGACATGCTGAAATTCCAGTACGCTGTATATCTCCCCCTCCATGTTAATTGTAATACCGGTATGAAAATCGTTGGTGGAAATCATTATAATGCCTGCCCTTCCAGATAAAATTAATTGACTGTTATTAGTTCACGCGGACTTTTTGTCAACACATCCCCGCCCCGGTCGGTAACTGCGACCATATCCTCAATACGGACACCGCCCCAGTCGGGGATGTAAATGCCCGGTTCAACGGTAATAACCATACCCGGCTCGAGGATGGTGGCGCTGCGGGGATTTAAAACCGGCTGTTCGTGGGTCTCCAGGCCCACCCCGTGTCCCAGGCCGTGCCCGAAATATTGGGCGTACCCGGCCCGCTCAAAAATTGTCCGGGCCACCTTATCCAGTTCACTGCCCTTGAGGCCCGGTTTAACAGCGTCTGCTGCCTTTTTTTGGCCTTCACGGACCAGCTCATATATTTGGCGCTGCTGCTGATCAGGCTTGCCGAGGCAGAGAGTGCGGGTCATATCGGTGGCATAACCGGCAAACACTGCGCCAAAATCGATAGTGACCAGTTCGCCCACCTGCATAGCCTTTCCGGAAGCTGTGCCGTGCGGCATGGCTCCACGTTTGCCGGAAGCGACTATAAAGCGAAAGGAAGGTTCTTCAGCTCCCTGCCGGCGCAGGTAAATTTCAAGGTCCAGGGCAAGATCTTTTTCTGCCATGCCCGGCTTGATCACGTTGCAGATATACTCAAAAGCCCGATCTAAAACTTCCGTGCCCCGGCGCAAAGCGTCCAGTTCTTGCTTACTTTTTACCATGCGCTGCTGTTCAACCGCATTTTCAACCGGAACCAGTTCAACCGGCAGTTTGTCTTTCATCTCGTGATAAGTGGAATAAACGACGTCTTTTGCCTCAAAACCAAGTCTCTTCCAGCCCGCTTCCGCGATGATCGGATCCATGCATTGATACAGATCGTCCTGCCAGCGGCGGACCTGAAATTGCTTGGCCTGCCCGGCAGCCTGGTCAATATAGCGGAAATCAGTGACCAGACAGGCCTGTTTTTCGCTGATTAACAGCACTCCGCCGCTGCCTTCAAAGCTGCTCAGGTAGCGCCGGTTAACCGGGTTGGTGATCAACATGGCATCGATTTTATTCGGTTTTAATACCTGTCTGAATCGTTCCAGGCGTTCAGCCATAATTTATAGCCCTGCCGCTTCGCAAATTATACTTTCCAGGCCGCCAGCGGCGAGCAGGAGGCCCGCAGGTTTAGGCTGGAAGCATTCGATCAGAATACCGGTTATCTTTGCCGGCGCCGCTTTTTTAATCGGTCCCGCTGAATATGATTTCCAGTATTCGCAGTAAAATTCCTGCTTTTGCCGATCAAAAATTTCACTGCCGCCAAAAGCAACTGGCCTTTGTTTTAGTCTAACAGATTATTGGTCCATAAAACAGGCTGGGATTTAGGAAAAATAACTTTTAACGTGTATTTTATGGCAGTAAACAGCTGTAAATTTAACGGCGCTGATAATGAGCGGTTATTGTCGCATTGCTATAAACATAAAACCCGGGGTCATTCGATCTCCCAGTGTTCCGGGGGGTCTTCAGAAATCCGCACTCTTCCGGTAGCCGGGGCGACGATCACGTAAAGCACATCTCCGGCGGAATTTTGCAGACTTACAGTTCCGCCGCTGCTCGGAGAGCCGTTATAGTTAAAACGCAGGTAGTGCACATTATCAGATTGGGGGAAATTTATTGCCCGCCGGGTTATTCCTTCCGGAAGCTCAACATTATATCTTTCTTCAGTCTTACCATCGATAACCCGGTAGCGGGTATTGCTGACAAATTCAATGATCTGCCCGCAGCCGGCCGTTATCGCCCGCTGCTGCAATTTGCGCATTTCCGTGGCCATGGTGCGGGCGGCAATATCCAGGTTGCGTCTCTGGCCCTGATCCTGAATGGCCGGGGTGGCGATCATGACCAGCAAACCGATCAGGGCAACCACGCAAACCAGTTCGATTAGGGTAAAAGCCTGCTCGCCATTAATCTTTTTAACCTGCATCCGGATCAACCCTTTCTTCGGCGGGACAGTTCAAGTTCAGTCGCTGTTTTTATGCAGCCGGGCAAAAAAAGCGCTGCTTTCGGCATAGCCGGTAACCTCGGTGTCGAGCACACTGCTAAATGTTGCCCGTACCACTTCCCCCAGGGTCGTAACCCCCGCTTCCAGGCAGCGCAGTCCGTCACTGATCAAAGGCAGCATACCCTGTCCTACAGCTCTTTCCTGCAGGCTCACCGCCGACGCTTTCTGCAAAATCAAACCCTGCAGCTCCTGGTTGAGCACCAGCAGTTCCTGGATCAGGGTGCGGCCGCGGTAACCGGTTTGATTGCAGTTTTTGCATTTTGCCCCGCGGTACAATACTGCCGGCGGATCTTTTTTAAAATAACCGGCGTAAAACATTTTTTCTTCTTCATCCGGCCGGTACTCTTCCACACAGTGCGGACATATTTTCCTGATTAAACGCTGGGCGACTACTCCGACTGTGGAGGCGGTAACCATGAACGGCTCAAGGCCCATATCTGTAAGGCGGGCTACAGCGCCGGCGGCGTTGTTGGTATGGAGGGTGGAAAGGACCAGGTGCCCGGTAAGGGCCGCCTGGGTAGCAATTTTTACCGTTTCCAAATCCCTGATTTCGCCGACCATGATAATATCGGGATCCTGGCGTAAAATAGAACGGAGGGTGTTGGCAAAAGTGCGGTTGATTCGCCGGTTGACCGGAATCTGGTTGATCCCCTTAAGTCGGTACTCGACCGGATCTTCAACTGTAATAATATTGTCTTCCGGCTTATTCAAAAAGTGGAGGGCAGAATAAAGCGTGGTCGTTTTACCGCAGCCCGTGGGACCGGTGACCAAAACCATTCCCGACTGGTTAAGCAGCAGGCGTTGAAAAATCCGGTAATTTTCCGGGGAAAAGCCCAGCCGGTCCAGGGGTAAAATTATTTTTTCCTTTTCCAAAACCCGGATAACCACTTTTTCACCATGAATTGTGGGCATGGTCGAGATCCGCAGGTTGACCGCTTTTCCGCCGCTTTGCCGTTGAATGTTCCCATCCTGGGCCAGCCTTTTTTCGGCAATATCCATGCCGGCCATGATCTTGACCCGGGATATAATATGCTCTTGTTTAAAGCGGGGCGGAACAGCCAGATCATGAAGTATACCGTCGAGCCGTATCCTGATACGCAGGCCGTCATCGGAAGGTTCCAGGTGAATATCGCTGGCTCCTTCTTCCACCGCCCGGTTGATCAGCGCATTTACCATCTTTACCACCGGAGCATCTTCCACCGCTGAATGCATATCCGCCCCGGTTTTATTTTCCCTGGCGGTAATTTTCTCAGCGCTGTGATCGCTTTCCTGGTATTCGCAGATAGAATAATAATGATCGATTGCATGAGAAATTTCACTTTCCCCGGCGATTACCGGCACAACTTCCCTACCGGTGACCATGGCCACATCGTCCATCGCCGCCAGGTTCATCGGATCTGCCATGGCCAGGACCAGCTGCTCATCCTGCCGGGCCAGTGGAATCACCTGGTAACGCCGGGCCATTTCGATCGGAATACATTCGAGCAGATCGTAGTTTATTTTTTGGTTGAACAGATTGACCCGGGAGATACTCAGCTGTTCGGCCATAATAGCAATCATTTCATCTTCGCTGATCAGTCCTTTTTCCACCAGCAACTTGCCCAGTGGCTTTTTGGTATCCTGCTGCTCTTGCAAAAAATGGAGCCGGTGTTGATCGGTAACAGAAGCAGCTTCGAAAAAAGCTTGATCGATTCGGCGGCGGTTAAGCCTCTCCATAGCTACACTCCTATCTTATTTTGCTGTTGGCGGCAGCTTTCCGGTGCAGCCACCGGGGCGCTTATTCAGCCGGACAGTCCTGGTAAACATTTTTGATCCAGGGGAAAGAAAAGGAGCATCGTTGATCGGCGGCAGCAGGCAGCGCCACGAACCTTGGCCATCGCCCGCACAACCGCAATTTTTTACATTAATAATTTATAGTATAGCACAGCACGACTGATTGGAGAAGATAAAAAACAAGATTATCAACTAATTTTGAACTAAAAGTCAATTTTAAGCAGGAATAATAATCGATACGTCGAATATAGAGAAATCCGGCCCGTGAAAGTGCCCGGACGCCGCAGAAAAGATCATTACAGGCAGTGCCCGGAAACAAAAAGGAGCAATCAATATGCCTGATTTGCAGCATACCTTCATACTCGGTTTTATTTTTGTTGCCGGGCTTAGCTTCGGCAGCTTTTTAAACGTGATCGTCTACCGCCTGCCCAAAAACCTTTCTATAACCAGTCCGCCCTCATGCTGTCCGGAGTGCAGCCGGCGGCTCGGTTTCCTGGAACTTGTCCCCGTTTTGGGCTACTTTTATTTACGGGGCCGCTGCCGCCAGTGCCAAGCAAAGATCAGCCCCCGCTACCCCCTGGTGGAGTTTTTCACCGGCCTGCTGTTCTTAATCGTATTTTCTGCGTATGGTTTTACCCTGGAATTTTTTATCTATCTAAGCTTGCTTTTTTTATTGTTCGGCATTGCTTTGATCGACCTTGAACACCGCATTGTCCCCAACAGCATGGTCGCCGCCGGATTAATTGCCGGGCTGGTATTCTACCTGCCCCGGCTGGCCTCTTACCTGCTCGACCTGCCGCCGGTTCTTATAGCTGAAAGAGACATTCTCGATGCTTTGGCCGGGCTGCTGCTGGGCGGGGGAATAATGTTTGTAATCTTTATCGTCAGCCGCGGCGGAATGGGCGCGGGCGATATCAAGCTGATGGCCTTAATCGGCCTCTACGTGGGGCTGCGCGGAACTGTCCTGGTTTTTTTTCTCGGCTTTATGATTGGAGCCATAACCGGCATTGCTTTCATGGTCCTCGGCACGCTGACCAGGAAAGATGCCCTCCCCTTTGCCCCTTTCCTTTCTCTGTCCACCCTCCTCCAGGTCCTGTGGGGAGAGCAAATCTGGGACTGGTATTTAAACCTGTTCTAGCATTTTTAAAACGTCTATTTGCTTATAAAATGAATCGATCGCTAATCTAAACGGCTCCGTTACCGCTCAATTACTGTAAAAAAGGAATTTATGCAGTGAAAATAAACCTGTTACGCATCGCCGGCGGTTATACGTTTATCGAACTAATGGTGGCGATTACAATTTTAGGGTTTTTGATCGCTCCCCTGCTCGGCCTGTTCACCGGCAGTTTTTCCTCTATCACCGCCGCCGGGAACAAAACCGCCGCTGTCAATTTGGGCCGTGAAAAAATGGAATCCCTCAAAGCCGGCGGTTATGAGTTTGTCTATGATTATTATGTTAGCCGGGAAAACAGCCCCTTCACCGAAGAAAATATCCCCGCCTGGCCCCGGTACCGGCGGACAACCGAAGTTGCTCCCCTCAAACTTGATCAGGAAGAATTTCCCCCCGGTGCCGAACTGGTCCACATTAAAATAACTGTTTACTGGACAGATCGCGGCGCCGAATCCGTTGAAGTTTTGGAAAGCACACTAGGCCGAAGGTGATTGTGATCGCTATAAACCGCTTAAAACTTAACGAAGACGGCCTGAGCCTGGTTGAATTGCTGATCACTTTCGCAGTTCTCGGCTTTATAATCGCCGCTCTTTACTCTTTCTACCTGACCGGTCTGCGAAGCTGGAACCGCAGTATCGAACAGATGGAGTACCAGCAAACCACCCGTATTGCCATGAATAAAATAATCAAAGAGCTGCAAAATGCGCACAAGATAAAATATGATGTTGAAAATGACAGCTATGCGATCGATGCGCCCAGCGAAATTATTTATTTCAGGATTAATGTTGAAGGCCAATCAACCAGGCACAGTTTTCGCCTTAATGGCTCGCAGCTGCACTTTGATCGCCGCAGAGACAACGACAACTCCATTCGTTCCTCGAACGTGGTGGCCCTGAATATGACCGGCCTGGTATTTGTGATCGATGAACATGAAACTGTCTTTATTACCGTCAAAGCGGGAGATGATTTCCAGGAAATTGGCCTTACCGGCGCCGTGCGGCCGCGCCGGATACCCTGACCAAGGAGCAGATGATGACGAGATCTAAAATAACCGGCCGGGAAAGGATTATACAAAGCGAAAAAGGAATGGCCCTGGTACTGGTCCTGGTATTTACCGCAGCCCTGATGGTCCTTGGCGCTGCCCTGGTTACTTATGCCGTAAGCGAAACGCTGATTGCCGCCTACAACAACCGTGATATCCGCCTTTATTACCTTGTTGAAGGCGGCGCTGAAATCGGCATCGCCGCTTTGAAACAGGATTTTTATTACGACCGGGAGCTGGTCGGCAGTATGGGCGGAGGAACTTACACGGTTTCTTTTTCGAATGAATATCAGCACTTTGACCCTGATGAAAAAGACGAGGAAGGTGAAAATTACTATGAAAACAATTTTCAGGTCCGTTTTGTTCGCTGCATCGCCACCCTGGAAGGCTACAGCAAAACTATGACCATCGCCATGAAACTGGACGAAAACGAACAGGTGACGATAAAATATTGGTACAAAGCGTTTCCCAAACATTTCTAAACCGGGAGCGTGATAAAAATTAATTACCGTCAGGATCATTCAGCAAGGACTACTTTCCGCTGCCGGGGAAAATATTCGACAATCGGTATCGACCTGGGCGCCGGCCTGGTAAAACTGCTGCAGTTAAAACAAGCCCGGGGCCGGGTTCATATTTTCCAGAAATGCCTGTTTTACACCCCGGAGGGTGCGCTGAGTAATGGAAAGATCGCCGATTCATCGTCATTGATTGAACTTCTGCACCGGAGCAAGCAGAAATTCAAGTGGCACGGTAACCGGGCCGCCCTGTGCCTGGACAGCCGGTCCTGTTACATGCGCACCGTAATCATGCCGCCGATGAAAACCGGCGAGTTGGACCGGGCCATGCGCTGGGAAGTAAATAAACACTTCCCGCTTCCCGCCGCAGATGCGGTGATCGGTTACAAATGTACGGCTGCTGCGACCTACAACGGCAAGCCGGCCCGGGTATACCTGCTGGCGGCGGCGCCAAAAGATACGGCTGATCAGTACACCGCCCT
>SLRT01000081.1 GCA_007130825.1 Syntrophomonadaceae bacterium
AAGTTTCTGGTGGGTAGAGCGGAGGGGCCACACCCGTTCCCATACCGAACACGGAAGTTAAGCCCTCCTGCGCCGATGGTACTCGGGGCGTAAGCCCCCGGGAGAGTAGGTCCCCGCCAGATAACTATTCTAAACGGCCTCCCGCTGATTAAGGGAGGCCGTGTTATGTACTCCGGTCAAATATTTGCCGGCTGCGGGTGTTTTTTCCGCTTCAGATTTGGCTTATAAACTTTATGCTTTTAATTGATTCGAACGATTTTAAAATTAAACAGCCGGTGGAGCTATTTTTGAGATGGAGGCCTGGAGATAGTAAATTTTCATCGATCAAGGTGTGGTCTATTTTCCCCTATCGATTATTTTTCCGGTGGGTGAAATGTAGGGCCGGTAAGGGAATCAAAGAATTCTTTAAGTGCGGTCGGTATGCGTAGCTTTTTTGTTTTACCCGCTTCAGGCGAGTCTTTTTCCGCCTGGTTTTCTGACGGGGCTGCAGCAGCCTCCGTTTCAACCGGCACATCTTTTTTCTCCAGCCCTGACAGGCTGCTCAGCAAATTCGGCAGGGCAACGCTCATTACTATTCCCATCGGTGTTTTTGAAAGGTCAACAAGAATAAATTGCTGGAAAGATTCTATGGAAATGACCACGACCAGGTAGTTTTTTTCGAGATTTATCAGGTAATAGTTGCCGAGTCCTGGATAGTCGGATTCTTCCAGGGTTTTGCCCAGCATTCCTGTGGCCTCGTTAAAAAGGGTGATTGCCTTGGGATGCTTGTTATACTCATGGTCTTTGACCAGGGGCCGGGCATTAGCGGTATTCCACACATCGGTAGCTAAAAAACCCTCACCCAGGTCTTTTTTTAGCGTTTCGAATATTGACATCAACTTATCAGTATTTATACTCATTTTCGATCACCCTTTACCTGATATTTGTGAAAACAGGCCACAAAATACCTCTTAATTCCTGCCGGTGAAAATGATTTGCTGTTTCTGCCGGCCAATTAACAAAAGTTTCAGGTTAATCAGACACACGGTAGACTTGCATCTTATTTGTTAACATTATAACAATTTTCTACCTTACAGGCAATATTTCGCGATCAATCGGCGATCATTATCGTATTGATCTTTGGCTTGATTGATACTTTTGGCGGTTAATCTGCAATCAGGCAAAAAGCTGAAGCATGGTTTTTTCTAAACCAGGATTCCGGTAGTAAATAAATTTTACCTAATATAGGCAGAAAAAAAAGAATATTGGTTGACATGATACGCTAAATCTTATTATAATTTAGAGCAAGCTTGAATATGAAAAATTTGATTTTAGATGATATTGAAGCAATTACTTTTAGTGGCTTATATTTATATCCAAAACCATGCATTATTAAATATTTTTTGAATATCAAAATATAAAAGAAGGGATTATTAAAGATATGTAGAATAAAAAAAGCTTATAAGATGGTTATTTTTGTGAAAAAGGAGGTGGATTGTAATATAACACTAGTTCCCCGGATTTTTATCTAATAATTAAAATGGTTAGGAGGATTGCAAATGATTGGAGAACGTGAACATTGGACTACGCGAGTAGGCTTTATTTTAGCGGCTGCCGGATCGGCTGTCGGGTTGGGAAACATCTGGCGTTTTCCGTATGTTACCGGTGTTAACGGTGGAGCAGCCTTTATAGTTATCTATTTAATAGCAATTATCATAATTGGCTATCCGATGATGGTTACGGAAATGACCCTGGGTAAGAAAACTCAGAAAAACCCGGTGGGGGCCTTTAAGGCCATGGCGCCGAACACTCCCTGGTGGCTGGTCGGCGCGCTGGGTGTTTTCACCGGTTTTGTTATCCTGTCGTATTATTCTGTTGTTGCCGGCTGGTCCCTGGCTTACATCTTTAGAGCTATAGCCGGTTTTGCTCCCGGTATGGATTTTGCCGAGCTGTTTTATACAACTATCGGGGTAGATATCGGGGAAGGCCCCAATATTATTACTCCCATAATATGGCATTTAGTTTTTATGGCTCTAACGGTTGGTATTATTGCCGGCGGTGTTGTCAGGGGTATCCAGCGCTGGGTTAAGATCCTGATGCCGGTCCTGCTTATATTATTGCTGATACTGGTTGTCAGGGCGGTCACACTGCCCGGATCCGGTGCAGGGTTGGCTTTTTACCTCAGCCCTGACTTCTCAGCGGTTACCGGCCAAACCTTCCTTGACGCCATTGCCCAGAGCTTCTTTACCCTGAGTCTCGGTATGGGAGCAATTATCACTTACGGTAGCTATCTGGGCAAGGATTCAACCATTGGCGATAATGGTGGTTGGGTTGTCGGCCTCGATACCGGTATAGCTATTATCGCCGGTTTTGCCATTTTCCCGGCAGTGTTTGCACTGGGATTGGAACCGGGAGCCGGACCTGGCTTAACTTTTATTACCCTGCCTGCAGTTTTTGCCGAACTGCCTGCCGGTAGCTTTTTCGGTTTCCTCTTCTTCCTGCTCCTTTCGATTGCCGCCCTGACTTCGGCCATCTCCCTTTTGGAAGTGGTCGTGGCCTGGCTTGTAGACGAAAAGAACTGGACAAGGGCCAAAGCTTCTGTATTGATGGGGCTTGTTATATTCCTAGTCGGTATCCCTACTTCCCTGGGATACAATGTCTTCGGTGATTTTTCTTTCCTTGGCATGGATGTTTTAGATACCTATGACTGGTTTGCCAACGCCCTGTTCCTGCCGATTGGTGGCTTGCTTACCGCCATTTTCGTCGGTTATGTGTGGCAGGCTAAAAGGGCCCAGGAATTTGCCAACGATCCGCCGGGCAAGATTCCCATCGGTGACTGGTATGGAGTTCTGATCAGGTACGTCGTGCCTGCGGCGATCATTATCGTATTGATCTTTGGCTTGATTGATACTTTCGCCGGTTAAGAGGCAGCAAGGCATAATATGAAAGCCCGGCTTAATTTTCTGGCCGGGCTTTTTTATGGGCTTGATGATAATTAAAAGTAAACAAAATATGATCTAGCCGGAAAAAATTTATGAGGTAAAGATACATTTTATAATCAGGCTGCTTGAAAGACATTTAGCGCCGTTCTAGTAATAAATCCGGCGCGGGTAAGATTATTTTAGGGCATTGATGAATAGATTACGAGTATGTTTATTTAAACCGGCGCCTCTTTGGCTACCTTCGGGTTGGAATAAACGTTGCGGACAGTTACCGTGGTTAAAACGACAGCGCCGCCGACAACAGCCCATAAGCCCGGCGCTTCACCGATTACCATAAATACCCATATCGGGTTGAGAAGGGGTTCGATGGTTTGGATCAGCACCGCGTCAAGAGCGGTAATATATTTAATAGCTGTTGAATACAGTATAAAAGGCAGGCCGAGTTGAAATATTCCCAGGTAAAACAAAGGCCACAGGTTCTTTCCGCTCGGGGGTTCCTGGATGATAAAAGGCAGGCAGACCAGGGCGGTGATTACGTTGCCCAGGATTATCGTTTCGACCGGAGAACCGCTTTTTTGCATGCGCATAAAGATGATTAAAAGGGCAAAAGTTATCGCGCTGACTATAGCAATAATGTTACCCCAAATGCCATCTATAGAAAGTTTGTCCAAAAAAAAGAGGGCCATACCGCCAACCACGATAATTGTTACCCCCCAGTCGAAGCGTGAAACCCTTTCTTCTAGGATCCACAGGCCGAACAGGGCGGTAAAAACCGGCATTGTATACTGTAACAGGATAGCATTGGCTGCTGTAGTCATCACGGTGGCGACGACGAATGTTATCATGGTTCCTGCATAGCACATGGCCCCGGCAACCTGGGGTAACGACCAGTTGAAGCGAAGGTTTTTATGCATTAAAGCAAGCATTAATACAGCAGCGATGCCGCCGCGCGTACCTGCTATGGTGAAAGGGTTAATATCAATTAATTTGATGAACAAACCGCTGGTGCTCCAGAGTATCGCAGCCACGAAGACAAGCATAATTGCTTTATTGCGATTGATCAGCTTTCCTTCTATAATTGCGGTTACCAATAAATGCCCTCCGCCTCGATACTAATACCGCTTAAAAAACACCTTGCGGTTCTCAATATATCATTTTAGCTGGTGCTGCGCAATTTAAAAATAAATTCAGATCAGGAACTTGCAGTTGAAGGTATAAGGGTGCTGTGATATTATTTTAGCCGGGCATTTAGCTTAACAGAAAGGCGGTTTCTGATCAGATGGCCAGGAATTCGGTTAAAATCGGTATTATCATGCTTGCTCTGTGGGTTATTCCGATAGTGGGTTTTATCCTTGCGGTTACCGGACTGGTTATCGGGATTACCGGTTATTCAAGCTCCAAAGATGCTATGGCCCGGGCCGGTATTTTCTTAAACAGCCTCGGGCTCGGCCTTTCTTTGCTGAATATAACGGTCAGCATTTACCTGTTGCTCTCTGGAGAGTTTGATCTTTTGCCCCTGATCGAGCAACTTGAGCAACTCGATTAAATTGTTACTACCCGGTTTGCTGCCAGCAGTAAATCGGAAATATCGTACATGTTGCTGATCTGGCCGGCTTTGTGCCGATCTTTAAGTTCAAAATAATCCACGCAGGTACCGCAAACCAAAATCAGGACCCCGTTATTTATTAATTCTTCCAGCTCTTCGATTACCGGGGAATCTTTTGTGCTCAAATTGACCCCGGAATTCATTAAAACAATGGCCTCGGGCAACTGGTCTCTTTTGGTCAGGGTGTAGATGAAGTTGCGCATCAGCATTTTGCCAAGTTCACTGCTTCCCACTCCCAGTTGATCGGTAGAGATAAATAAGACCGGTTTTCCTGCCTTGTCCGGATCCGCTGCAGGAAGGCATGGATCAGAAGTATCGGTTTTTGACGCTTTGCTCGACGGACTTTCAGCTGCTGTGATGGTTATATGATATACTCCTTCTTTTTCCTGCCAGTTTGCTTCCCTTCCCTTACTGCGGGCAAAGCGCAGCACATTATCGCGGGCGATTTGGTTATCAACAATTACGATTAAACTAGCAGCAGGATCTTCAGATAGAGCGCTTTTTGTGCGCAGGACCGGTTCAGGGCAGTTAAGCCCGCGGCAATTTATCTCTTTCATTAAAACATCCCTCCATATTATTACAGGTAAGCATTAATCACAGCTAACACATATATTTTTTGTCCAAGAGTTTTCGTATCATGTTCAATTAAATGCTTAACCGGAAACAAGCCGGACAATTTCATTTAAAGCATTAACCAGGTAGTCAATATCTTTTTCAGCGGTGAAAAATCCCGGGCTCAGGCGGACCGTGCCTTCAGGAAAAGTGCCGATCGCCTGGTGAGCCAGCGGGGCGCAGTGCAGGCCGGTGCGGCAAAGAATACCGTAACTGCTTTCCAGTATATAACCGATTTCGCCGCTGTCGGCATTTTCCAGGGTAAAGGAGACGACAGCAGCGGCCTGGCCGGAATCGCCGGGACCGTAAAGGGTCAAAGCATTTATACTTTGCAATTTTGTATAAAGATATTGACGAAGATGTGATTCAGATTTTTGAATTTCTTCTACGCCGGTATTGAGAATAAAAGTAATTCCTTCCAGCAGTCCGGCCAGGCCGGAACTGTTCAGAGTTCCGGCCTCAAGGCGTTCGGGCATAGATGCGGGATGAAGGTCCATCTCGGACTGACTGCCGGTGCCACCCTCACGCAAAGGGTTCAGGTCAAGTCCCGAACTGACATATAGACCGCCGGTTCCGGTCGGTCCGAGCAACCCCTTGTGTCCGGTAAAAGCCAGAAAATCAATCTCCTCTTTTTGGGTATCAATCGGCACTACTCCTGCTGTCTGGGCGGCATCGACTAATACTTTTATGCCCCTTTTATGGGCTGAGGCGATCATGTCGCTTAGCGGTGCAATTGCTCCTGTCACGTTGGAGGCATGGTTGATAACCAGCAAAGAAGTCTCCGGTCGGTAAGAGTGTTCGAGGTAATCCAGATCAGGATACCCTTGATCGGAACAGGGAATCATTGTCGAAGTAATTAATTCATCGCGGCGCAACCGGCCCAGCGGGCGCAGGACCGAATTATGATCCATGGCCGTATATAAAACATGGTCCCCGGCTTTAAGAAAACCTTTCAAAGCAATGTTCAGCGCATCGGTGGCATTATAGGTAAATACCACCCGGGCCGGATCTGAAATGTTAAATAACCGGGCCGCCGCTTCCCTGGTCCGGTAAATAAGGCGGTCTGCTTCCAGGGTGCGGGTATGCCCGGAACGGCCGGGATTGCCGCAAGCTTGGCGCATTTGTATTTCCGCCGCCTTGTAAACCGCTTCCGGTTTTGGCCAGGAAGTCGCCGCGTTATCAAAGTATAAATTAAGATCTCTGGTCATTGTTCATTTATCCCCTGCTGCTCAAGATCTAAGGCAGTTACAACCGGTGTTTTAAGCCCGCTTTCTTCCAGTTTATAAAAACCCTCCAGTTCAAGATCTTTTTGCAGTAAGTATTCTTTCAAGACGGCAATATTTTCGCAGCTGCACCGCAAAGCTGTCCCGCAGCTCGAGCTGATACTGCGCGGGACGGGAACCATTTTAAAAGAATAGGGCTGACTTTTAAGTACACTTTCAGCCCGTATTGCGTAAAAGGTTGTTGGAAAGGTAATGTAACAGCTCGAGGCCATCTGAACTCCTTTACTAATAGATGTCATAAATAATCACTTGCTTATCTGCAGTTTAAAATCTTCTCCTTCTTCTTCAACCTTAACCTGCCGGCCCATTGCCCGGGCAGTCCGGGTGACGTTATCGCGGGCTACCGCGTTGCTGACTATTACGGTTAATGTGTCATCTGCTTCCCTCTGTATGGCCTGCCGGGCCAGCAGTACCGGTTCCGGGCATGATAGTCCGCGGCAGTCGACTAATTCTGACATTTTTAAAACCTCCCACAATATTTATATTTTACAACATCCAGTTGTTTAGTCAAACTTAAGAAGCTTTTGCTCGTTCCTTACTTTTATTTTTCGCCGGCATTTTGATATTGGCGGCCCCGATGATAAAAAGAATTACCAGCGATATAATTACGATCCACTGTCCGGCCGGCGCTACTCCGGCCGGGCTGCCGGCTAAACCGAAATTGTGCATAAAAGCAGCGCCGCCGCCCATGCCGAGTACTGTAATTAGCGCATCGCTTTGTCCCTCTCCGGTTAAAATCAGCTGGCGCATCGGGCACCCGCCGGCAAGTACGGCGGCCAGTCCGACAACGGTCATGCCTGAGAAGTTCCACACGCCGTCAAGGTGCGCCACCGGTTGCTCGGCGAAGCCGGGAATAAACTGACCGGTGAAAAGGTTGCCGATCAGGGCGACCACGAAAATGGCCGCAAATCCGAGGAAAAGATGATAATCTTTAAATAAGATCAGATCGCGAATCGCGCCCATGGTGCAAAGGCGAGTTCTCTGGGCCAGGATACCTACAATCAGGCCGGCTCCCAGGGTCAGGGTTAACGGAGCAAACATTGAGCCCGGGCCTTCTTCGCTAAAAAAGATAAATGCCGGAGCGGCAAGCAAAAGGATCAACAGCACTACAGCTATAGATGGCCCGGCATAACCGTTTACCGGGGCCTGTTCCTGGCTGCGGCCAAGGGTAAAGCCTCTTCTTAAAAATAAAGTTCCGAGCCATACCCCGAGGACGTAGCCCGGCAAAGCCACAAAAGCGTTCCAGTCGCCGCCGGCCATGCGCAGGACCATCCTCAGCGGGCAGCCCAGAAAAATAAGCGCTCCGGCCATCATCAGCATGCCGAGCGCAAAACGAAGGACCGGGCTTGATCCACCGGTAGCTTTGAATTCGCGCACATACAAAGCAGTGACAAATGCGCCGAGGACTAGTCCGATGATTTCGGGGCGCAGGTACTGGACCACTCCGGCCCTGTGCAGGCCCAGGCCGCCGGCGATATCGCGGATGAAACAGGCGATGCAAAACCCCATGTTTGCCGGATTGCCCTGCAGGACAAGGATAACTGCAAGCAAGCCAACCACGGATCCGGCGATAATAATAAATAAACGATCGCGCATAAACAAACCTCCATTCGAGTAATTGGTAATAATCCATAATCATTATAGTAGATTGGCTTCATCGTTGTTAAATACCGATTACTAATAAACCGGATCTCAATTATTAAGAATGTGCATGTTAAAAGTAACCCGAGGCGATTATTTCTTCGCCCCGGCAGCTGCCTTTTTTAGCAGGCCCGGCCAGGACATCACTTAAACAATAAGGCGGAAATTAGACGGATTCTAGAATTAAAAGTATAATGGTTTTAGCTGACGGGGTAGAGGCAGCCTGGAGCGGGGTCGTGCAGGAATGCTTATCAAAGTTTTATAGCACCTGCTGTGTATTATGATTTGCCGGGAAAGACCAGGCAAAGACCCTGTTAAGACTGGACCTGTTAAGACAACGAAGAAAGATTATAATTTGCCGGTTTTAGGTTTGCGCGCCTACACTTATGCCGAAATGGAGGATAACCATGGATCTTGAACAAATCCGGGCCTTTGTCAATGTGGCTTCCCTGAAGAGTTTTTCCGAAGCTGCAGAAAAGATGTTTATCAGTCAGCCTTCTGTCAGTGTCAGGATCAAAGCCTTGGAAGAAGAACTCGGGGTAGTTTTATTTGACCGTTCCAGGGCCCGCGAGCCTGTGCTTACCGAGGCCGGGCGCATTTTTCTTGATTATGCCTATTCGATAATCAACCTTCAGGACGATTGCCGCGAGAAACTTTCCGGACAAAGAGAGCAAGCGACGGGCCTGGTTTATGTTGGCGCCAGTACGGTTCCCGGTACCTATTTGCTTCCTGCCCTTTTGGCCGAATTTAAAAAAACTTCGTCTGCCATTGATTTTAATATCAACATTCTTGATACTAGCGCAGTTTTGGAAGGTGTGCTTAATTACAGCTGCGATTTGGGTTTCGTCGGGTTGATTAAAGAGGACGAGCGTTTAAAATATATCGACATCGCCGAAGACGAGTTAATCTTATGCACCCGGCAGGGCCTGTTACCGCAAGCTGATTATGAACAAGGCGTACCGGTAGAAATATTATTTGAACATCACCTGCTCGTGCGCGAAAAAGGGTCTGCTACCCGGCAGCTGCTTGAAAAACAGCTGCCGGACAGTGCCTTTGATATTGCCAATTTCCCGGGGGTCATATATATGAATAATCTTGAGGGTATCAAACAGGCGGTCAAGGAAGGCCTGGGTGTGGCGGTAATATCGAGGCTTTCTGTTCAGGATTTGGCCGCTACCGGAACGGTGGAGCTGTTCCCGATTCGCGGTTTGGATCTCAGGCGTTCTTTATACCTTGTTCATCATCGCAGCAGAGTGCTTGGCGGTGCGGCAAAAATGCTGAGGGATTTTACTATTGAAAGGTTTAAGGGTTATGCCCTTAATTCTTAAAAATAAGCGCAAAACCCGGCCAGACTTTTTTAATTGAACGCGGAAACCAGCACACTTAAGGCATTTAGAGGGGCTCATTGTAGAGCTATATTTATGGCGGCGGTAAGGCCCCGGTCTGGCTTAAGCAAGTTTTTTTTCAGTTGAAAGAAGAGCATAGTTTATACGGGATAAACCGGGATGATACAAGCTGATTTTTTTGTGCTGTATCTTTCATTTTTTGACTGATCAAATTATAATAGAACAAGCAGGTCGCAGACACCCTGCTTAAAAAAAAACAAGGATATTTTGTCGTGACTGTTAAAAAAAAGGAACAATTCAATTACTGGACCAGGGCGGCGATGATCGGTGCAATATATGCTGTTTTAACGGTTTTATTTGCCCCGATTAGTTACGGTATGATCCAGGTCCGCATTGCCGAAATGCTGATGGTTTTACCATACTTTACTAAAGCGGCGATCCCGGGGTTGTTTGTCGGCTGCTTAATTGCCAATGTTT
Source organism: Syntrophomonadaceae bacterium (assembly GCA_007130825.1). Classification (GTDB taxonomy): domain Bacteria; phylum Bacillota; class Dethiobacteria; order DTU022; family DTU022; genus B1SED10-74M. The sequence continues at coordinate 9,887 of SLRT01000081.1, forward strand.
TCGGTGGATATGGTCTGCTGGATATCGTTTTCGGCAGCCTGGCTACGCTGATTTCTGCTTACATTGTATCGAAAATTGATAACAGGTACCTTGTCCCGCTGCCCCCGGTAATCATTAATGCCGTTATTGTCGGCATGGTCCTGTCTGTTGTTTTGGAACTGCCTTTTTACCTGACCGCGGCGTGGGTCGGAGCCGGTCAGGTAGTAGCCTGTTACGGACTGGGCCTGCCTCTGCTGTTGTTTTTGGAAAAGCGCCGCTATATCTTTAAATAAAAGATAAAAAGATTGAATCAGACCAGATTGAAACAGAAGGAGGGTTGCTAATGGCCGGTCATTCAAAATGGGCTAATACCAAGCACCGTAAAGCCCGGGCCGATGCGCAAAAAGGAAAAATATTTACCAAGCTGGCCCGGGAAATTACAGTAGCCGCCCGGGAGGGCGGTGACGATCTCGAAACTAATTTTACACTCCGCCTGGCGGTCCAAAAAGCGCGTGACAATAACATGCCGAATGAGAATATTCAGCGCGCCATGCAAAAAGGCACCGGTAACCAGGAAGGATCAAGTTATGAGCAGGCAAGTTACGAGGGTTATGCAGTAGGCGGAGTGGCTGTCCTGCTGGAAGCGATGACCGACAACCGCAACCGCACTGTTGCTGAAATCAGGCACATTTTTTCCCGGTATGACGGAAGCCTGGGCGAATCCGGTTGTGTTTCCTGGATGTTTGACCGCAAAGGCTACTTGTCTGTGAATAAGAGCGAAATGGAAGTTGACGAGGATGAACTGATGATGGCCGCCCTGGAAGCCGGCGCGGAAGACGTCGAGCTTGAAGATGACGGCACCTACAGCATCACCACCGAGCTGGAAAACTTTGAAGCGGTAAAAAATCAATTGACCGCCCAGGGCATACCGATCGCATCATCTGATGTTACGATGCTTCCAAGCAATACGATCGAAATCACCGATCCGGATGCAGCAGATCGGATCATCAATCTGATCGAAGCGCTTGATGATCACGATGATGTGCAGAATGTTTATGCCAATTACGACATTCCCGATGAGATGCTGCTCAAACAATAAGCTGCTTGCAAAGGAAAGCACAGGTGAACGAATGCGTGTTATCGGGATCGACCCCGGCGTCGCCAGAACCGGTTACGGGGTAATCGAAGAATACGGCAGCGCTTACAGGTGCCTGGTTTCGGGATGTGTCCGGACGAGTAAGGATCAACCTTCCGCTTCCAGGCTGGAGGCGATTCATAATTTTGTCTTCGAGCTGATAGCAAAACACACCCCACAGGCCCTGGTTGTCGAAAAAATATTTTTCAGTAAAAACGTGCGCACCGCTTTCCAGGTCGGTGAAGCCCGGGGAGTAATCATTCTCGCCGCCGCCAGGCAAAATATCGATCTGTTTCAATATACCCCGCTGCAGGTTAAACAGGCCGTCGCCGGTTACGGCAAAGCGGAAAAAGTTCAGGTGCAAAAAATGGTCCAGATGCTTATTAAGCTTCCCCATCCGCCCACGGTTGATGACGAAGCGGATGCCCTGGCTGTTGCCCTCTGCCACCTGCAGAACCGTCGTTACCAGGATGCGGTCAAAGGGGGCAAACCTTGAGTGATTGATTACCTGAAAGGGCGTCTCGTAGCGGTAAGCCCGGGTAAAGCTGTGCTTGAAATCGGCGGGGTCGGTTTTTCCCTGGATATGCCTCCGGCTGAAGACTATCAAATGCAGTCCCAGCTGGGGCAGGAAATAACTGTTTATACCCGCCTGATGGTTAAAGAAGATGAAATATATATCTACGGTTTCCGGGCGGCAGAAGAGCGCAAGCTTTTTAACCTGCTGCTGAGTGTTAGCGGGTTCGGCCCGCGGCTCGCTTTGTCCCTGCTGGCTGTTTTTACCGTATCCGAACTGTATGTCGCCGTTTTGGAAGAAAACATTGCCCAGCTTTGCCGGGCTCACGGGGTGGGTCGCAAAGCCGCCCAGCGCCTGGTCCTGGAGCTTAAAGAAAAGCTGCCCCGGGTGATATCGAGCGAAGAACTGGCGGCCGGTTCAGTTTCGCCCACCGGTTGCTCGGTTGTGGATGATATTACCGAAGCGCTTTGCGCCCTCGGTTATTCCGGCACGGAAGCCGCTGATGCGGTCAACAAGGTCGTCGATCAAAACAAGGATCTTTCCCGTGAGGAATTGTTGAAGCTTGTGCTGAAAAGTATGGCTAAAAACTGAACGGCTTTGATCGAAAGGAGAACCAGATGGAGGATAGGATTGTATCCGCCCGGCGCCAAACTGAAGACGATCCCCAGCTTGAAGTTGGTCTCAGGCCGCGCAGCTTAAAAGAGTACGTCGGTCAGGAAAAGATTAAAGAGAAATTAACCATTTATATCAAAGCGGCCCTGGAAAGAAACGAGGCTCTTGATCATGTTTTGCTTTATGGTCCGCCGGGCCTGGGGAAAACCACCCTGGCCCATATTATTGCCTGGGAACTGGGGGTCAGCATCCGGGTTACCGCCGGACCGGCCATCGAAAGGCCCGGCGATCTGGCGGCGATATTGACTAACTTGGGCCACGGCGACGTCCTTTTTATCGATGAAATTCACCGCCTGAACCGGTCTGTCGAAGAGATCCTCTACCCGGCGATGGAAGACAATGCCCTTGATATAATTATCGGAAAAGGCCCGGGAGCCCGGTCGCTGCGCCTGGACTTACCGCCGTTTACCATGATCGGGGCCACTGTGCGGGCCGGCCTTTTGACCTCGCCGCTGCGGGATCGTTTCGGAGTTATGGACCGCCTGGAATTTTATACCCCCGCCGAATTAGAACAGATCATCATGCGATCGGCAGATATTCTTAACATGCGCACTGAAAAAGAAGGAGCGGCGATTATCGCCCGGGCCTCCCGGGGAACGCCGCGAGTGGCCAACCGCCTGCTTAAAAGAGTCCGCGACTATGCCCAGGTAAAAGCCGACAACATCATCACCGCAGCGGTGGCCGAACAGGCTCTGCAGATGCTTCAACTCGATCAGAAAGGCCTGGATGAAATAGATCGCCGTTTGCTCCTGGCCCTGGTCGAAAAATTTGCCGGCGGTCCGGTGGGACTCGATACCCTGGCCGCCTGCATCAGCGAAGAACCGGAAACCCTGGAAGACATATATGAACCGTACCTGATGCAGCTCGGCTTACTGAAAAGAACCGCCCGGGGGCGGATGGTCACCGCTGAAGTCTATACTTACCTGGACCTGCCGCCCCGGGAAGATGCCCAGCAGAAACTGTGGTAATCGCCGGCGGGCGGTAACCGGTGACAAGCTGGAACCGGGATTGGCGTAAAAATGTCCTTAACTTTAGGCCCTTAACTTAAAAAGTTCTGCGCATAATGGGCCGGACATTTTAACGCTACCGGCAGCAGTGCTGCAGGCTGTGTTTAGATCAGGCCAATTATAGTCCAACTTTATGGCGCCTGCTTGACCAGGTCAGGTTTAAAAAGCGGCTCTCAAGCCTTCCGGGCGATTTTATCTGCAATTAAGGTTTTTACTAATGGGCCCAAATGGGAGTGATCACTTTGCCTAATTTAGAAACTTTCGGCCGGTTGCTTCTCATCGGGGGCGGCCTGATCGCCCTGGTCGGCCTGCTCTTTTTAATTTTCGGCCGGCTCGGTCTTGGTCGTCTGCCCGGAGATATTTTTATCCAGCGGGAAAACTTTACCCTGTATTTTCCCCTGGCAACCATGATCATCATCAGCATAATCTTAACTTTACTGGTTAACTTTTTAAGGAGGTAAACTGTATTTTACCCGCCAATTAATCGTCCATATTTAAAAAGTAGGTGCTCCTTTGGGAACATGCAAATTAAGCGACTACGATTACCATCTGCCAGCTGAACTTATTGCCCAAAAACCCTTGGCCCAAAGGGATAAATCCCGGATGCTGGTTTTAAACCGCGGAGACGGAAGCAGGGAACATGTAATTTTCGATCAGCTGCCCGGATACCTGGAAAAAGGGGATCTGCTGGTTTTAAACGACACAAAAGTTATACCGGCCCGGCTGATCGGACAGATAGCCGGTAAAAAGGTTTCTGCTGAATTACTGCTTCTCTACAAGTTAAGCGGCGGCGACTGGGTGGCCATGGTCAAACCGGGCCGCAAGCTGAAGCCGGGGACAAAAGTGCTTTTTGACCATGATGTTGAAGCACAAATCGAAGCTTACACTCAAAACGAACTGCGGGTAATCAGTTTTTCCGCTCCCCGACCCCTGGAGGAACTTTTGCCTCACCTGGGCAAAGTACCGCTGCCGCCCTATATAAAGGAAGAGGTAGAAAACCCCGATCAGTACCAGACCATTTATGCGGCGAAAGAAGGTTCAGCAGCGGCGCCCACCGCCGGGTTTCATTTTACCGATCCGGTGTTTGCCGCCCTCAGGGAAAAAGGGGTAGAAATCACTTTTATTACCCTGCATATCGGGCCCGGCACCTTCCAGCCGGTCAAGACAGAAGATATCCGCGATCATATCATGCATTCTGAATACTACCGCATCGAGCAAGAAACAGCGGCCCGCCTAAACCGGGCCAAAAAAGAAGGCAGAAGGGTTATAGCGGTGGGCACGACAGTCTGCCGGGTGCTTGAGGCCGCAGCCGGTGAAAAAGGTATTTTAAAAGGGCAAAAAGAAGGCTGGACCGATTTATATATTTATCCCGGCTTTAAATTTCGCGTTGTCGGGGCCATGCTGACCAACTTCCATCTGCCGCGGTCCACTCTATTAATGCTGGTCAGCGCCTTTGGCGGGCATGACCAGGTTATGGCCGCATACCGGCAAGCCGTTGAAATGAAATACCGCTTTTACAGCTTTGGCGATTGCATGCTCATTATTTAGCCTGCAGATGGTTGAATTTTGCCGGGACGGAATTGACACTAAAGGCTGCTTGAGATAATCTATAGGATGGATGAAGGACATGCCCATAAAATTTACAATTAACCGGAAATGTCCGCAAACTGCGGCCCGTAGCGGTGATCTTGAAACAGCACACGGAACGATTCAAACCCCGGCCTTTATGCCGGTGGGTACGCAGGGCACGGTAAAAGCGGTAACTGTCCGGGAATTGGAAGAAATGGGCACGGGGCTGATCCTGAGCAACACTTACCATTTATTTCTGCGGCCGGGGGTGGAAATAATTGCCCGCCACGGCGGATTACACCGCTTCATGAACTGGTCCGGCGCTCTGCTTACCGATAGCGGCGGCTTTCAAATATTTAGTCTTGGCGGGTTGCGAAAGATTGATGATCAGGGTGTCGCTTTTACCTCGCATATTGACGGGAGAACGCATTTTCTTACCCCGGAGAGGGTAACCCGGCTCCAAAATATTATCGGCGCAGATATCGCCATGGTCCTTGATCAATGCCCGCCTTATCCCGCGGAATATGCGGAAGTCAGCGCTGCGGTAAAACGCACAAATTTATGGGCCCGGCGCTGCAAAAATGCGCATTGCAGGGAAGATCAGGCCCTGTTTGCCATCGTCCAGGGCGGTGTTTATGAAGATTTACGCCGGGAGTCGGCTGCAAAACTGGCCGCAATGGATTTTCCCGGTTATGCTATCGGGGGTTTGAGTGTAGGGGAGCCAAAAGATTTGATGTATGCTTCCTTAAAATGCACCGTTCCCGAACTTCCACCGGCAAAAGTGCGTTACCTGATGGGAGTGGGCTCACCGGACGCTTTGCTCGAAGGAGTCAGTCACGGCATCGATTTATTTGATTGCGTTTTGCCTACCCGTATTGCCCGCAATGGCAGGGTGATGACTTCAAGGGGCTACCTGCCCGTTCGCAACAGCGTCTATGCAGCCGATTTGGCCCCCCTCGATCACGATTGCGGCTGCCATGTCTGCCGCAATTACAGCCGGGCATATATCAGGCATCTGCTCAATGCCGGAGAGATACTGGGGTTAAGGTTAACCACTTACCACAACCTCTACTACCTGGACCGGCTGATGAAAGAGATCAGAGCGGCAATAGCCGCGGGGCGCTTTGAACCGTATTACCGGAAAAAGAGTTTACAATTCACTAAAACTTATGGAGGTGTTGTCTAAATGGAAAATATTCAAGCTTTTATTCCCCTGATTCTATTGTTTGTCGTTTTTTATTTCCTGCTAATCCGGCCCCAGCAGAAACAGCAAAAGAAGCGCAAGGAAATGCTGAGCAACTTGCAGAAAGGTGACCGCGTGGTTACCATCGGGGGAATACACGGTGTCATTAAAGAGATCGACGATACTAATATCTCTTTACGCGTGGCCGATAATCTTAACCTGAAGTTTTCCCGAGCAGCGGTGGATAGAGTAATCAATGATGAAGGACAGTAATTAGTTCAGGTAACTGTTCCTGCTTAAAGACACTCCTTTCAGGCACCGCGCGGTGTAAGGAAGGAGTGTTTTGTTTTAAGCATCGGCCGGGGCAGGTTTGCCACCCCTGATCGGCGCATAAAATAGCCGCATCAGGTTTTTATAGCAACGGTCGGTTGCTTTACAAAGCAAAAAAACAAAAAAATATAAAATTCAATAATTTTTCAATCATTCAAGGAAAGTTGGTGCCTAACAAGGTGGACCTGATCGGTTTGGGACTGGAAAACAAAATCAAAGCGGAAGGCCCCCTTGCTCAACGCATGCGCCCGGAAACACTTGAGCAATTTACCGGGCAGGAGCATATTTTAAAAAGGGGAAAGCCTCTTCATACCATTATAAAAGCCGATAAACTGTTCTCGCTAATATTTTACGGCCCGCCGGGGACGGGCAAAACAAGCCTGGCCAGGATTATTGCCGCGGTGAGCAAAGCTGATTTTATCCAGCTTAATGCAGTGGCTGCCGGGGTTAAGGATGTCCGGATGGTGATTGAACAAGCCGCAGAAAACTGGTCGCTGCACAACACACGCACCATTTTATTTATCGATGAAATTCATCGCTTTAATAAAGCCCAGCAGGATGTTTTGCTTGCAGCTATCGAACAGGGAACGATAATATTTATCGGGGCGACCACTGAAAACCCGTTTTTTTACCTCACCGGCCCCCTGCTTTCAAGAAACCGGCTGTTTGTTTTTGAGCCCCTGCAAAGCCCTGACATTGCCGGCTTGCTTAAACGGGCTTTAAGCGATCCCGAGCGTGGCCTGGGGCAGTTAAAGGTTAAAATCGATAGCGAAGCCTTAAACTACCTGGCTGACAAGGCCAACGGCGATGCGCGGGCCGCCCTCAATGCCCTGGAGACCGCGGTTATTTCCAGTGAAGAGCACGCGGGAAAAATCAAGGTTACCGTGGAAGCAGCGGCTGAAGCGATGCAAAAAAGACTGCTGGCCTACGACAGGCAGGGCGACAGTCATTACGACATGGCCTCAGCTTTGATTAAATCGATTCGCGGCTCTGATCCCGACGCGGCCCTTTACTGGATGGCCCGGATGATCAAGGGCGGGGAAGATCCCCTCTTTATTGCCCGCCGCCTGGTGATCAGCGCTGCTGAAGACATTGGCAATGCCGATCCGCAGGCGCTTCCCCTGGCCGTGGCAGCAGCACAGGCGGTGCAGTTGATCGGCCTGCCCGAAGGCAAAATACCTCTGGCCCAGGCGGCCACTTACCTTGCTGGCGCTCCCAAAAGCAATGCCGCCTACCTGGCGATCAATGAAGCTCTGCAGTTTGTGGAAGAGGAGCAAAACAGGCCTGTTCCCCGCCACTTAAAGGATAGCAGTTATCGCGGCGCCGAGCGGCTCGGTCACGGGAAGGGTTACCGCTATCCGCATGATTATCCCGGTCATTATGTCAGCCAGGATTATCTGCCCGCCGCCGTGGCCGGAAAAAATTTTTACCGTCCCACGGAGCAGGGCGGCGAGAAAAATATTCGTTACTACCTGGAAAAAATCCAGTCTGAAACCGATTCCCGGCATGCAGACCGAAAAGACAACCCCAAAAAGGGTCAAGAGACCGATACAAACGGTGACCGGTAAATAATTCAGGTTCCGGGCGGGCAAATGGGCACCGTGCCAAGGCCGCATCCTGTGGCCTGTTTTTATGACCTGATGTTTTACAGCCGCAAACAAAAACCGCAGAAAGGGTGAATGTATGGCTGAAGACTTATCTTATTTGGCTCCCGTCAATAAAACTCGCTCCCGTTTTACGGTGCAGGGTTCGCGCTTTATTGCTACACTGGCCCCGGTAATCAGTGAAGAAGCTTTGCAGCGGGTTCTTTCTGATGTCAGCGCTGAATTTCCCGATGCCACCCATCATACCCATGCCTGCCGCATCGGGGCCGGCAGCACCCAGATCGAGCGTTGTTCTGATGACCGGGAGCCGGCCGGCTCTGCCGGAGCGCCGATGCTGCAAATCCTCCAGGGTAAAAATATTTCGGATGCGGCCGTAATCGGAACCCGCTATTTTGGCGGAACCAAACTCGGCCTGGGAGGATTGACCAGGGCTTACCGGGACTGTGCCCGCTTATGCCTTGAAGAAGCTGTGCTGAAAAAGAAGGAACGGTTGGAAACCTATCAGCTTAACCTGGGTTACGAAGACCTCGGTCCGGTAACCAGGCTCCTGGAAGGCCTGGAGGTCGAAATCGTTAAATCCGACTACACAGACCGGGTGAAAATGAAGATTAACCTCCCTTCCAGGGTAAGTGAAAAACTGCAGCAGAACTTTAATTCTGCCTGCCGCGGCCGGGGCAGCTTAAAAAAACTTTGATCGCCGCTTAAAATCAGGCTTTTGTTGACAGTGCTTCTGCAAAACAGATATAATTGCCTTAATTCAAAAGGGAGGGTAAAGGATGCAATCCAGCACAATCCGCAACTTATTTTTAGATTATTTTAGCTCTAAAGATCACCTGGTTATGCCCAGTTTTTCACTAATTCCCCAGAGCGATCCGACACTGCTGTTAGTTGGTGCTGGGATGGCTCCGTTAAAACCTTTTTTCACCGGAGAAAAAAAACCGCCTCATCCGCGGGTAGCTACCTGCCAGAAGTGTGTGCGCACTCCGGATATCGAACGGGTCGGACATACCGGTCGCCACGCCACCTTTTTCGAGATGCTCGGAAACTTCTCTTTCGGCGATTATTTTAAAGAAGAGGCAATTGCCTGGGCCTGGGATTTGGTCTTGAACGGTTACCGGCTGCCCGAAGACCGCTTGTGGGTCAGCATTTATTACGAAGATGAAGAAGCTTTCAAGATTTGGAACGAAAAGATCGGTGTCCCCGCCGAACGTATTAAACGCCTCGGTAAAGAAGATAACTTTTGGGAAATTGGCCTTGGTCCTTGTGGCCCCTGCTCTGAAATCTATTATGATATGGGCGAAGAAGCCGGATGCGACCGCCCGGACTGCGGTGTCGGCTGCGACTGCGATCGCTATCTTGAAATATGGAACCTGGTTTTTACCCAGTTCAGCCGCGAGGCCTCGGGCGAACTGATCGAATTAAAACAAAAAAATATCGATACCGGCGCCGGGCTTGAAAGGTTGGCCATGGCCCTGCAGGGTGTGCATTCGCTATATGAAATTGATATTGTCAAACCGGTTTATGAGCACTTTTCCAACCTGGTCGGCTCTGAGCGCCGGGATCAGGAAGTGCCCCTGCGGGTAATAACCGAGCACAGCCGGGGGATCACATTCATGATCGCCGACGGGGTGACTCCTTCCAACGAAGGACGCGGTTATGTCCTGAGGCGCCTTCTGCGCCGGGCTGTGCGGTTTGGAAAACTGCTCGGCATAGAAGGAAATTTTATCACAGATGCAGTGCCCCTGATTACAGACATTATGGGTCCTGAGTATCCCGAGCTAAAAGAACGCCGGGAATATATTTGCCAGATTACCAGGCTCGAGGAACAGCGTTTCCGGGAAACCCTGACCCAGGGGATGGAGATACTGGACGGCTATATCGAAAAAGTCCGCAGGCAAGGTGGAAACATGCTGCCCGGAGAGCTGGCCTTTAAGCTCTATGATACTTACGGTTTTCCGCTTGATTTAACGGCCGAGATGGTGGAGGAAAGAGGCCTTACGGTCGACCGGGAAGGCTTTGATCAAAACTTGAAACAACAGCAGGCTCGGGCTCGGGCGGCGTCCCGGTCAAGCGCCGGGGAAGAAGACGACTTGAAATACAAGGCGGTTGAGAACCTGACCACCGTGTTTACCGGTTATGAAACTCTTAAACAGGAAGCAAAATTACTGCTTGCCCTGGTTGACGGAGAAAACCGTTCCACCCTGGAAAAAGACCAAAAAGCAGAAGTTTTGCTCGACTATACTCCTTTTTATGCTGAAGCCGGAGGACAGATCGGCGATACCGGCTATATTGAAGCCCCCGCAGGCCGCATCAAGGTTGAAAATACAATTTTTTCGCCCTGGGGACAAATTATCCATCAGGGGATTGTAGAAGAAGGCCGGGTATCTGCCGGTGAGATGGTAACGGCCGGGGTTGACAGCGGGCGCAGGCAGGGCATTTGCCGCAGCCATACTTCGACCCACCTGCTTCACCGTGCTCTGCGCCATGCGCTGGGCAATCATGTTAACCAGGCCGGATCCCTGGTCGCCCCAGACCGCCTGCGCTTTGATTTCAACCATTTTTCTTCCCTGAGCAGCGAAGAACTGCAGGCGGTCGAGGAAGAAGTGAACAAAATGGTCCTGGCCAATGTTGCCGTGCAGGTCACAATGACCAGCCTCGAAGAAGCTGAAAAAATGGGCGCGACAGCGATATTTACCGAGAAGTATGAAGAAGATGCGGTGCGTATGGTTTCGGCCGGTGATTATACCAGGGAACTATGCGGGGGCACTCATGTTTCAGCCAGCGGAGAAATCGGCCTGTTCAGGATTATTTCCGAAGAGGGGATCGGTTCAGGGTTACGGCGTATCGAGGCTATAGCCGGGATGAATGCTTACCGGCACACTGTAGAAAATGACCGGTTGTTGCACAAGATAGCCGGTTCCTTAAACACGACCGCAAACCGGTTGGAACAAAAATTTGATGAACATTTGAGCGAATATAAATCGCTGCAAAAAGCAAATCATGACTTAAAGCAGCGGCTGGCCGCAGGCGAGGTAAAAGCTTTACTATCCGAAGTAAATGAAATAGAAGGCGTGAAAGTCCTCAGCGCGAAAGTTTCGGCTGAAAATCTTGAGTCGCTGCGTATGGTTATGGACGAGGTAAAGAATCATCTCGCATCAGTTGTGGTTGTCCTCGGAGCGGTCACAGACGGCAAAGTAATCCTGGTCGGATCAGTTACCCCCGACCTGGTCAGCCGGGGCATACAGGCCGACATGTTGCTAAAAGAGGTTGCCCGCCAGGTTGACGGGGGCGGCGGGGGCAAACCTGAACTGGCCCAGGCCGGCGGCAAGAATACCGCCGCGCTGCCAGATGCGCTTGGCTCGGTTGAAGATCTGATCCGCGAACAATTGAAAACCGTGGGCCAGGTATAACCGATTATTTAACCGGGAGGTGGAATTAATCGTGCAGGACAACAACGAAAAAACCGTTCTTTTTCGGGTCAACGGAGAAGAAGTTGACAACGAAGCCAGGAAGATCTTGACTACCGTTTATCAGGCCCTGAAAGAAAAAGGCTACAACCCGCTTAACCAGCTGGTCGGCTACCTGCTTTCCGGAGATCCGGCCTATATTACCAGCCACCATAATGCGCGCAGTCTGATCCGCCAGGTCGAGCGCGATGAACTGCTTGAAGAATTGGTCGGCACTTACCTGGAGCTGGCTGATAAAGAGCAAATATAACGGGGACTGGTTGCAAAAGGTGCGTATTCTTGGTTTAGATCCCGGTGAAAAAAAAATTGGAGTTGCTATTACCGACCCGCTGGGCATTACTGCCCAGGGGTTAGCTGTAATTGCCTTTGACTGCCTTGATCATGCGCTTGCAGAAATCGCTGCTATTTGCCGCAAGTATGGGGTTGAAAAAATTGTGGTCGGAAATCCGATCAATATGAACGGCACAACCGGCCCCGCAGCTGAAAACGCAGCCACTTTTGCTGCTAGTCTGCGAAAAAAACTTGATTTGCCGGTCGATATGGTCGATGAACGGCTGACTTCGATCAGCGCTGAAAAAACCCTTGTTTCCGCTGGGGTCAGCCGGAAAAACAGGCGGGAACTTAAAGATAAATTAGCAGCGGTCATCATTCTTGAATCGTACCTGGCTTTTAAGTAGGAGAGCAGCCCGCTGCGGGCAGGCAGCAGTAAATCATATCAAAAAGAGGTGTTAAACTGTGAGTGATAATGGCGAAGAAAGAACAGACATATTAGTTTTGGTTGATGATGAAGGAAATGAGCATGACTTTGCCCTGGTCGATCGCTTCCAGGTTGAATTACACGAGTATGCGATTTTAGTCCCGGTTTTATATTTTGAAGAGGATGAAGACGACGACCAAATAGACTTTGAAGACGACGCCTATATTTTCCGCATCGAGCCTGGGGAGGATGAAGAATCCCTGGTTGAGGTTGAAGACGAGGCTGAATGGAATAAAGTTGCAGACCTGTGGGAAGAACGGGTAAAAGGCTTTGATCCCAATAATGATCAGGGCCTGTCTTAAGCCCTTTTCTCTACACCGGCCGGAAAGAGGTGTTTTCGTTAATGTTCAGGCGCATCATTACAGTGTTCGTCGTTTTGCTGGTTTTAGCGCTGATAGCGGCAGCCGGACTGTCATATTTTTATAACAGCATGATGGACCCGGTCGACCCTGCGGCAGGCGAAGAAGAAATAATTGTCGATATCCCCCCCGGCTCTAATGTGGAGATTGTTGCCTCTATCTTGTATGATCACGGCCTGATTCAAAACGAGCTGGTTTTTCGGTTTTATGTGCGCCGCCACGGTCTTGATCAGGGGTTTATTGCCGGGCAGTACAGTCTCAGTCCGGCTATGGATGCAGAGCAGATCGCAGAAAAGATCCAGGCCGGTGAAGTTTACTCCGAAACCGTCTGGTTTACTATCCCGGAAGGTTATACGCTCAAACAGATAGCGGACAGACTGGAAGAAAAAGGCCTTGTCGACAGTGAACAGTTTTTAGATTTTGCCGCAGATCCTCCCGCCGCTATCAAGGAAAAATATCCTTTCTTACAGGAAATCGAATCCTCCGAAATCGATTACCTGCTCGAAGGATACCTGTTTCCCGATACTTATGAAGTATATGCCGATGCCGGTGTGCAAGAGATCGCCGAAATTATGCTGCGCCGGACCGCGCATGTTATTGAAGGAAAAAACGGCGCCCGTATTGGCGAGCAGGAATATTCTTTACACGAAATTTTGACCATTGCTTCCATGGTTGAACGGGAAGCGCGGGTTGATCACGAGCGCAGGCGCATAGCCGGTGTAATCTACAACCGGCTGGACATTGGCCAGCGCCTGCAAATTGATGCGACGATCCAGTATATTCTTGGGGAAACCAAAGAGTTCCTCACCTATGATGATCTCGAAGTCGAGTCGCCTTATAACACTTACTTAAATGACGGATTGCCGCCCGGACCGATTGCCGCCCCCGGCAAACCTTCGATCGAAGGCGCTTTTTATCCCGAAGATACGGATTATTTTTATTACAATTACAAGTACGATGACACCGGGGAACATTATTTTTCCCATACCTATCAAGAACACCGGGAAAATGTACGCCGGGCCAGGGAAAACAGGGAACAGTCAAGGTGATTAATATGGCGGAAAAGGAACCTGGAGTTTGTAAAAAAAATATCTGCATCTCGACCCTCGGCAAGTTTTATATCCTGCATGATAATGAAATAATCTCTGCGAGCTCCAGCCGTTCCAAGCGGATGTGGGAAATATTTAAGTTTTTGATCTCGCACCGCGGCAAAGCCTTTTTCCCCGAGGTAATCCTCGATAAACTGTGGCCGGACAATGAATATAACGATCCCAACCTGGTCATGCGTGCCCAGATATTCAGGCTGCGGCAGGCGCTCAATTCAGCTCCGGGTAAACCAACCCTGGCTGCTAACATAGTTTTCAGCCAGGGCTGCTACAGCTGGGAAGACAAAACAGACTACTGGTTGGATTCGATCGAGTTTGAATCGCTGGCCGAAGAGGCCGGGTCCCTTTCGCAAAGTGATCGGGGCCAAGCGATTAACCTTTACCGCCGGGTGGCTGCACTTTATAAGGGCGAATACCTGCCTGAGCTGTCATTCAGTGAATGGCTTGAACCTATCCGCACCTATTACCACGAAATTTACCTCGACTGTGTGCTGAATCTGATTGATTTATTAAAAGCACAGGGGGATTATACCGAAATAATCAAAGTTTGCGAACAGGCTGCAGCGATCGACTATTTTGAAGAAAAAATTCATATAAAACTGATTGAAGCCTTGCTGGCCGACGAACAGACAACCCGCGCCCGCGCCCACTATAATGAAGTCACCACAGTTTTCTACCGGGAGATGGGCATTAAACCTTCCGAACATATGAAGAACCTCTATCGCCAGGTCGGTGTGGAGCGCGGGAACTTCGAGCTTGACCTGGCCACTATTCAGGAAGGATTGAAGGGCAAAGAAGCCGTTAACGGTGCTTATCTTTGTGATGCCGAATTGTTTCGCTATTTCTATAAACTGGAACGCCTGCGATTTGAACGAAACGGTAATTCGATCTTGCTCGGTTTGCTTACCCTTACCGCCGCTGGCTGTGCATTTCCGGATAAGAAAATATTAAAAGCGGTAATGCAAGATTTAGAAGGGGCTATTTTGGATTCTCTGCGCAAGGGAGATGTAGTCACCCGCTGGAACGAAGCCCAGTTTTTAATGCTGCTGCCGGGTCTGAACCGGGAACAGGCCGGCATGGTAATCGAACGCATTGTCAATAATTTTCACCGCAAGCACTCTCTACGCGGTCTGACCCTGCATCGAAAAATTGAATCACTAATGCCCCTGGAAGGCGATGCCCACTTTTCCTAAAACACCCCCCTTTTATCTTACCCTGACTCTTTTTTCCTATTGGGCGAAGCAGATTGTTTTAACGAACTGCATTGAATGATCTCTCTGTATATATACCACCAGGTGGTTTTCAACCTTCTGATAATACCCCCCGCAATGTGGTGAGCATGGCGGGATTTTTTGTGCATTTTCAGCATTTAACTGCTGGTTCGCATGCTCAGGCAGATGGTTTATATGATCGGTTAAAAAAATTTAATCATTATTTCTTTTATAAAGTTAATCTTAGCTTTCTCGTAACTGGTTCGTAACGCTGTTTAAGTATACTAAACATAGTCAATTGAATTAGTAGACTATTAAGGATGATGTTATGAGCCGGGTTACAAACCAAAAAAATTATCATAAAATCAGCGCTTCTGATTTCATTATCAGGGTAAAAAGTGGCCAGGGAGCAGCGATTAAAGGCAAAATCGAGCATATTAAAACCGGCCGTATCAGTTATTTTAACGACTTTCTAGAAATGCTGCTGATTATTCAAGATAAGCTTGATCAAAGGGGCTACCCCCAATGTGATACAGAACTGCGCCGGTTTTGCAGCAAGAAATAAGATTTTAAGGGAGAACAAACGGTGGACATTAACCATGAAAGCAGCGCTGCTCAAAACGAAGCAGGTAATGAAGATATGGTCTTTTATTTAAGGATCCAGTACCGGCGCAATAGCAGCTGGCAGGGAACGATCCACTACTTA
>SLRT01000163.1 GCA_007130825.1 Syntrophomonadaceae bacterium
CGATCCCGCAAACGCCGATGTACACTATGTTTATAAGGGGTCATTTTGAAATCCAACTTTTATGGTACCGGCTTGTCCGGGTTAGGTTAAGGACATTTCAACCTGTAATTAATTATGTGAGTGGGAATAAGTGCCGATATATTTGCTTGAAGAAAGGAGAAATACAGTGTCAAATCATTCAGAAATACGCTTTAAATGGTTGAGAGGCATGTACATTTACACTATCGTTGGAGCGGGAAGTTTTGGATTGGGGATGCTGTTTGCCCCCGGCTTAATCTCTATTATATTTGGCATTCCGTTCAAAGAGCCAATAGTTTATGGAATTGCCGGCAGTACTTTTTTAGCATTTGCATTCGTCTCTATATTCGGCTTGTATTCTCCACTTAAATATGTCCCGGTTCTTTTCCTGCAGCTTTGTTATAAGTCTGCATGGTTTTTATTTATTGTTATTCCGCTTATATTCACTGGGCAATTTCCGCTCTACGCCCTGGTGCCCGCTATTCTTTTCGCTACCTACATCATAGGAGATATAATCGCGTTACCATTTAAACATCTTTTTGCCAAGAATTAATAGATATAACTGGAAGAGGCCTGTAGTAAAGATTTGCAGGGCTTGTTTAAGTATGCATAATATTCAGGCTGCAATAATTAAAGGTGCTAAAAAAGCAGAGACTTGGAGACAAAAATGGTACGATAGAGAAAAAGTTACCTGGATTCCTCACAAAACTGTGTATATGAAAGAATTTTTGATCTGCCGTGGAATTTATATATTACTATATAGGCACCTGTTTTGAAAATTTTTGCCCAGGATATAGCATTTGGCAAAAGCGGAGCAGTCAGGGCGCTGGAAGAACTAAAAGATCAGAAAGTGATCCGCTTCTGCGGTATTACCGGGCACAGAGACCCGGATATCCTCCTGAGGGGAATCACGGAATATGACTTTGACTGCATCTTAATGTTTTTAAACGCTGCCGATGCTCACTATGCTCCATTCCAGGAAAAACTTCTGAAAGAAGCTGTCAATCAGGAGATGGGCATCATCGCCATGAAGGTAACTTCGGAGGGACGCATTTCCCAAAATGGGGGCATTTTAACAATGAAGCAGGCTCTGGAGTATGTCTATTCTTTACCCGTCAGCACAGCTATCGTTGGCATATCAAGCATTGAGGAACTGGAAGAAAATATCCGAATTGCTTCCGATTTTGAAGAACTATCCGACGCAGAAATGAGATCTACAGAATCCCTTACCGAACCGCATAAAGCCGAGTTAAACTACACCAAGCACTTCTGGTAAAGTGCGCCGCTAACCGAAAAGCTGCTGCTCTCCTCGGAGGATATAGCCGGAGCTGTTTTTCAAATCTCACCGGCAGGGTTGCTGTAGTTAGCCTGCTTGGTTTGTCAAACCGTTTTCGATATGCTAAATTATTAGTAGTCGATAAATTAAAAGAAATCGACGGAAAAGGAGGAAATCAAAGTGAGCCGGGAAGAAAAAAAGAAAAAAGTTATCAATGTGCTCAACCAGGCCAAATCGATGGAACTTCAGGCCATACACCAGTACATGCACCAGCATTATTATCTGGATGATAAGGATTACGGTGAGCTGGCGGCTAACGTTAAACTGATTTCAATTGACGAAATGAGGCACGCTGAAAACATGGCCGAAAGGATCATGGAACTGGGTGGGGAACCTACCACGGAGTTGGCCGGGCCGGTAGAAAAAGGGCAGAAAGTGGATGATATCTTTGCCTTTAACGCCCAGCAGGAAGATGAAGCCATAGAAGCATACAGCAAGTTTTTGCAGGTTTGCCGTGAAAACGACGATGCCGTTAGCGCAAAACTCTTTGAGACTATTATCGAACATGAACAGGATCATTTCAATTATTTTGATAGTGTTGACGAGCATATTAAGACCCTGGGCGATACTTACCTTTCCCGTATTGCCGGGACATCATCCGACACCGGGCCGCCTAAAGGTTTCTCTTACGAAGATGTAGGGGCATAAACAGGATTTGTAAAAATACGGGCCACCGGAAACTAACTTTCAAAACAGCTCCAAGCTGAAAGCTGACATTTAGTAGAAAGGAAACACCCCATAACCGGGTTTTCGGCTTATAACCGGAAGCCCGGTTTCCATTTGCCAGGTTCCATGGTTAACAACTCGTTCTGCTTTCCCCTTGACCCGAAAAAGATGCTGTTATATTCTTTAGATATGAGTATAAATCATTAACGTTAGGAGGTAGTAAAGTGTCCAACTACGTGGAACCAACTGACCAGCTTAGTACAGCAGCAAAAGATTTCGTCCGTGCTCTCCACAGCCTCAAGGAGGAAGTAGAAGCTGTAACCTGGTATCATCAAAGGATAGATGCTTCTGATGATGCTGCACTGAAACAAATCCTGAAGCACAACCGGGACGAAGAGATTGAGCATGCCTGCATGGTGCTTGAATGGCTCAGAAGAAATATGCCCGGTTGGGACGAAGAACTGCGAGATAACCTGTTTACTGAAGGTCCCATCAGCCATTCGGATGAGGAAAATGAACACCATGAAAGCAGTGATCAGGCCCGGGACAGCCTGAAGCTGGGCAGCCTGAAAAAATAAAAGGAGGAAGTGCTATGGATTTTCTGAAACGCCAACTGGCACCTTTAACGGAAGAAGCCTGGCATGGGATAGATGAAAGGGCAACCGAGGTTTTGAAAAGTGTTCTTACTGCCCGTAAAGTTGTACGGGTAGAGGGCCCCAAGGGGTTGAACCATACTGTAATACCCGAAGGCCGGTTGTCAATCCTGGAGGAAGACTCGGAAAAAGTCAAAACCGGCCTGTTCAAGGTAAAACCATTAGTTGAAACCAGAACCGTTTTTACCCTTAACCGCTGGGAAATGGATAATTTAACCAGGGGGGCCCGTGATGTAGACCTGGGGCCTTTGGAGGAAGCAGCCGGGGAAGCAGCCTTGTTTGAAGAGAACGCCATATTTAATGGTTATGAAAAAGGTAATATTGAGGGCCTCGTTCAGTCTGCAGAGAAGACTTTGGAATTTGGTCAGGACGGTTCTTCGATAATGGACGCCATTACAGACGGAGTTCTCACCCTGCAGGATAACTTTGCCACCCGACCACTTACCCTGGTTGCCGGCGAAAAAGCATGGCACCAGATCAACCATGAAGCAGGAGTTTACCCTCTCTACAGGCAGATCAGGGAGTTAATCGAAGGGGATATCCTTTTCTCTCCCGCTCTTGATGGCGCACTGCTGCTTCCCTATGACCACGAGGACCTGGAGTTAAACCTGGGTATCGATTTTTCTATCGGCTATCAAGCCCACGACAGCCAAAGTGTCAACCTGTTCATTGCTGAGTCTTTCACCTTCAGGGTCCTGGATCCGAACCTGATAGTTAAATTCACCCTCTAAAAAAGGGCTGCCCCGAAAGGGGCAGTTTTTTCTATGTACGGCCAATCAACAGATTATCATCCAAACAGGCTTATCACCTGTAAGCGATCAATATATAGCCTTAAACCTCTGCATTGCATTGAACGGGAACTTACAGCGCTGTTATACGCTGCATGCCGTTAAAGTAGGGGCGCAGAACTTCAGGTATAACTACGCTGCCGTCTTTTTGCTGGTAATTTTCAAGGACAGCGGCTACAGTCCTGCCGACGGCCACGCCGGAACCGTTTAAGGTATGCACAAATTGCGCTTTTTTGCCTGTTTCAGGACGGTAGCGAATACCGGCCCTGCGGGCTTGAAAATCTGTAAAATTGCTGCAGGAAGATATTTCCCGGTATGTGCCATAAGCCGGCAGCCATACTTCCAGGTCATATTTTTTCGCCGGGGCAAAGCCCAAATCACCGCTGCACATAAGCATAACCCGGTAAGGCAGTTCTAAAAGCTGTAAAACTTTTTCGGCATCACGGGTCAATTTTTCGAGTTCTTCCATTGAATCTTCCGGGCGGACAAACTTAACCAATTCCACTTTATTAAACTGGTGCTGTCGAATCAAACCGCGTGTATCACGTCCATGAGCGCCAGCCTCGGCCCGAAAGCAGGCACTGTAAGCACAGTACCGAATAGGCAGTTGTTCTGCATCCAATATTTCATCACGGTGCAGGTTGGTAACGGGCACTTCGGCGGTGGGGATCAGGTACAGGTCTGTACCCTCAACCCTAAAGGCATCTTCGGCAAATTTTGGCAGCTGACCAGTTCCGGTCATGCTGGCGGCATTGACCAGGAAGGGAGGGAAAACCTCGCGGTAACCGTGCTCGGTTGTATGCAGATCAAGCATGAAGTTAAAAAGGGCGCGTTCAAGCCTGGCTCCGGCCCCGTAATAAAGGGCAAAGCGACTGCCGGTTATTTTCCCGGCACGGGGAAAATCAATAATATCCAGGTTGGCTCCAATATCCCAGTGTGCCAGGGGAGTAAAAGCAAACTTCGGTTGTTCACCCCAGGCACGCACTTCAACATTATCTGATTCGTCGCTGCCGTGAGGCACTACTGCATCCGGAAGATTGGGTAGATCGAGTAAAAGCTGTCCCAGGTCATGATCAATCCGGCGTAACTGCTCATCCATTTCTTTGATTTTTGCCGATACATCCCGCATCTCCGCTTTTTTTGCCCGGGCTGCCTCACTTTCTGCACCGGCCTGCCCGATTTCCTTGGAAACACGGTTGCGTGTCTGCTTTAATTCTTCTGCTTCTTTAAGCAGGTTGCGGCGTTCATTATCTCTGGCCAAAAGGCCGTCAAGATCACCTGATTCACCTTTTAACCGCATAGCCTGGCGAACAAGGTCAGGATTTTCCCGTACAAATTTTAAGTCCAGCATTATATAACCTCCCCACTTACTGTTACATCTCTTCCGGGGCAGTAATTCCAAGCAGGCCGAGCCCATTCGCTATAACCTGCCTGGTCGAGTTGATCAGCAACAAACGGCAATGTTTAATTTCCGGCTCGCTGCCAAGCACGGGACAGTTATGGTAAAAACGGTTAAACTCCCGGGCCACATCGATCAGGTAACGGGCCAGTACTGAAGGCCGGTAACTTTCAGCTGAATCAATGACTTTCTCGGGAAGCAGGGCCAGGGTTTTGACCAGGGTTATTTCTTCTTCTTTTTCCAGTCGAGAAACAACATCATCATCCCATGTAAGGAAATCGGAGCCGGCTTTCCGTATAATACTGCAGATCCGGGCATGGGCATATTGAATATAGGCTGCTGTTTCACCAGAAAAGTCAAGCACTTTTTCCCAGTCAAATTCAATATTTTTAACCCGATCATTGCTTAAATCTCCAAAACGAACCGCCCCCAGGCCGACAGCTTTAGCCGCGCCTTCTTTATCCTCCAAATCTGGATTTTTCTGTTCAATAATCTCACGGGCCATCTCGACTGCCCGCTGTAAAACTTCTTCAAGCAGTATTATTTTCCCGGCGCGGGTGGACATTCGTCCTTCTTTAAAACGGATCATACCAAATGGCACATGAACACAGTTTGAAACCCACTCAAAACCGAGCAATTCAAGCACTTTAAAAAGCTGCTGAAAATGCAGGGTCTGTTCCGCACCGACCACATAAAGCGAACGGGCAAAGTTAAAGGTCTCATAGCGGTAAATTGCCGCTGCTAAATCCCGGGTAATATAGAGTGTGGCTCCGTCTTTTTTACGGAGCATAACCGGGGGCAGACCATATGGTTCGAGATCAATCATTAAGGCCCCTTCGCTCTCATTGGCGATGCCTTTTTCTTTAACAATGTTGATCACCCGATCAAGCATCTGGTTGTAGTGACTCTCTCCATGGTAATACTCAAACTGGATACCCAGGAGACCATAGATGGAAGCATAGGTTTCAAGGCTAAGCTGACGAAAACGCTTCCAGTAAGATACCGCTGTTTCATCGCCATTTTCCAGTCGCTGAAACCAGGAGCGCGCTTCGTCGTCAAGAGAAGGGTCTTCTTCAGCCTGATGGTGAAACTGGACATAAAGCTGGTATAGATAATCAACAGGATCTTCTTCAAGCCGGCTTTCTTCACCCCATCGCTTGAAGGCAACGATCAGTTTGCCAAATTGAGTGCCCCAATCACCGAGGTGATTTATACCGATGCTGTTATAGCCAAGAGCCTTGTAAAGCAGGTAAAGGGAATGACCGATTACCGTGGAACGGATATGGCCCACTCCAAAAGGCTTGGCAATGTTGGGGGAGGAGTAATCAATGGTAACATTATCACCATTGCCCAAGTTGGTTTTACCATAGTCTTGTTCTTCTTCCCACACCTGGCGGATCAATTCGCGGCCATAAGTTCTCGGGTTAATGTGAAAGTTAATATAAGGTCCCTTGGGAACAGCCTTTTCCCAATAATAACCCTCTTGACCGGCCAGCTTAGAACCCAGATCTTTGGCGATAACCGGTGGAGGCTGTTTCCTTATTTTAGCAAGATTATAGCAGGGAAAAGCAAGATCTCCGTATGTTGGATCCGGGGGAATTTCCAGAAGGTCAATTACTTTGGTCGATTCTAGTCCGACTAGTGGGGCGATTGCCTGTCCGATCTCTTCTTTGAGCTTTTGCATAGATTATCTCCTTGGCACTTTATCACTTATTTTAGCTCAAAGAAGAGTATTTTACAAATGCATTTCCAGCGATACTTGTTTTTTGATCAAATCTTTGTTTATTTCATTACTGCTCAGGGTTGATAAAATATGGCCGGTGGTAAAAACGATTAAGAGAAGGGTAACCGGCAGGCGGAGTCCATCTTTCACCCTCAACTAAAATCTCCACCCTTTGCGCACGGCTATTTTCAAATACAGTCATAAACAGGGCATCCAGGAACAGTTCTGCCTGCAGTTTTTCCTGTTCGCCGACTTTCTCCGGAAAGATATTTTTGAGGGAGCTGTCGAGATTGACTTTTATTGTTTCCTGGGATATCCTCAAATCAATCAATTCCAGGTGCGCAGGCACAAAAGGAAGCATCCGGCAAGCCTGCAGTGACTGTGCAACAATGTTTTGTAAATCAGCTTCTTGATCATCTTCCGGGCTCGCTTCCTGAATCAGCAGGTAATAACGGTTACCGCTCATAACCGGGACATAAACCGGCTTGACCCACCGGTGAGGCTCTAATGGCTGATCGAGTGTTAGATTTTCACCAAAATTATCAATTAGTTCTCCGTCAACCTTAAGATATATTTCTTTAACCTCTTTAAAGTGGCTTACAGTAAGCATAAGAGAATCAAGAACGGTGGCGCTATGAGCAAAACCGCTTAATTCAACTATTTCCGGTGACAGTTCCAGGTTAAGACGACCTTCTGCCTCCGAAAAATCGACCTCGATGGTGGCATCTTTTACTGGAATAGTGCGGTAGAGTGCGCTGCCCCGGGCCGGACCACGAATTAATTCTTCTAAGGCAGCCTGGCGAGGATCGTCTGTTGCACTAATTGTCCTGGTTACCGGAACCAGGTTGGCGCTCTCATCGATAAAATAAAGAAGAAGCTCGGTTTCATCATATTTCTTCTCAGTGGAAACCGGGTTATAAATCGGAGTAGTCGAAACCTCCTGATCATTATCGACCAACAGCGGACCCAGATCAACCAAGTCAATATAACCGTCTTCGCCGCCAACCACTATTAAGTGGGGATGCCCGGATTTAATTAGTTTTTCGACACGCATAGCCACTTCCCAATTATTAACCTCAACACCATCGCGATCCAAAATTTTCATCTGAGTGTAATCTTCCCGGTAATGCCGCCATGAGCTAAATACTATGTGTTGCCCATCAGCAGTAAAAGTAAAAAGGGAGCCATCGGCAACCCGCTTCTTCCAGAGCAGGTCACCTGTCACGTCGAAATAAAAAAGGTTTTCATCAACGCCTTCTTGATTACCGTATACCATAAGACGATTATAATTTTGAGGATTAAACATTACCGTTCTGGCGTTAAAGGGAAGTTCTTTTTCCCATAAAGCTTGGCCCTGGGAGTCATAGACAATCAGGTTTTTGTCGTCAACCGCCGCCATACGGCTGCCATGCCTCGAAACGGCGGCAAGTGACTGGCCTTCATAGGACCAGAGTTCTTTTCCATCGAGATCTAGAGCAGAAAAAACCGGTTGATCGCCTTGTAAATGAGTATAGAAAATAATTGTCTCCTCAAAATATTCA
>SLRT01000009.1 GCA_007130825.1 Syntrophomonadaceae bacterium
CGTTGACATGACCCTCGGCCGGACCTTCGGGCAGGGGTTCTTCCAGCAGTCTTTTGGGCAGCGTATCATCTTTAGCCGATAATCCTTCCCGGTTATTGAAAGCGCGGGCCAGGTTGTAAACTCTTTCCCCGGCCTTTTTATATTCAGAAGTACTGTAATGCCATCCGGTGGCCAGGTTGACAAGTTTAACCCAGTCGTCTACGTTAAGGCACAGCCCCATGAACTTACAGGCCCCGACGCAGTCAAAAGTAGTGAGCATATCTTCGAGGTCAACGGCAATTTTTACTTCGTCGGGATCGGCAGTGTAAGGATCTTTGATTTCACTGTCTTCGACAACGAGGAAAGGGGCATCAACAAAGGTGGGGCCCTGGATGTAAGCAGTGATGTGATCGCCGCCGCGGTTTGCTGTGGCATAGGTTAACCCGGTCATCTGCACTGCGCGGCTGTCGTATGCCGGAAGCTCGAGGCCCTTGACATGCATGGCGAAACTTTCACTGTTCCGGCCGAGCTTTTCAGACATCTGCTTTGTTCCTTCAGCAAGAAGGTCGCCGATGCCTTCCCGCCGGGCAATCAAGTGAACCAACTGGATTATTATTTCCGGGTCACCGAAGTTTATGTCCATCCCCCCGGTATCAGATTCTGTCAGTATTCCTTTTTCATAGCATTCCATTGCGAAAGCGATAGTGCTGCCGGCTGAGATGGTATCGATCCCGTAATCGTTACAAAGATACCCGGCCATGGTTATTGCTTCCAGGTCATTGATAAAGCACATTCCACCGAAAGTTCCTATCGTCTCGTATTCCGGGCCTTCGCCTTTATGGCCGGCGTATTTACCTTCCCTTATTTCGGTGCCTCTGCCGCACTCAATCGGGCAGGCGAAACAGGTCACATTCCTGGTAAGTATATTATCAGAAATAGCAGGGCCGTTTATATCATCGGACTGTTCAAAAACACCGGTCTGCCAGTTTCGGGTTGGAAAACCGCCGCGGATATTGACCAAGTCGAGAACCACGGTGGTCCCGAAGGCCTGCAGTGACATTTTAAACATAGCATTATCCATCAATTCATACTGATTCTTGGAGTGTGCTTTGAACTCTTCCGGTTTAGCGGCCAATATCTTTATATTGCCCCGAACGGCGATAGCTTTTAAGTTTTTCGAACCCATTACTGCTCCAAGTCCGCAGCGTCCGGCGGCCCGGCCCAGGTCATTCATGATTGCTGCATATTTAACCAGATTTTCGCCGGCTGGTCCGATACAGGCAACGTTAAATTTTTCACCTGTTTCTTCTTTAATCATATCCGTGGTTTCCTGCACATTTTTCCCCCAGAGATGTGCAGCATCTTTCAATTCAGCTTTTTCATCTTCTATGACCAGGTATACTGGTTTTGGGGATGATCCTTCGAAGATAATTCCATCATAGCCGCACTTTTTAAAATCAACACCCCACCGACCACCGGAATTGGCCTGGCCCCAAATGCCTGTCTGGGGTGATTTTGCTACCACGCTAAACCGGCCGGTGCTCGGCGCTATTAAACCGGTTACACTCCCGCTCATAAAGATCAACTTGTTTTCAGGTCCTAAAGGGCCAGCTTCTTTGGGCACTTCGTCCCATAAATATTTTGTAGCCAACCCTGCACCGCCCAAATATTTACGATGCATAGTTTCAGGAATTTCTTCTTCAACGATTGTGCCTTGACTCAAGTCTATCCTCAATAATTTACCATGGCAACCGGACAATCAGAACACCTCCTGTAGATATTTGCGATCTTTTGATTGAAAACCCTGCAGCTGGTCTACCCGAATAGCAGAATTGCCGGTCTCAGGTGATTAAAAATACTTCGCAGAAAACAAGATAAAAAAATGAACTAGGCATGTTAAATGCCCGGTATCGATCCAATTATTTTTAATATACAGTGACCATTGTGAAAAGACAACCTTTTCCCGGGAAATAATCAGCAAGATAGAATGACAAGCTGACAGGCCATTTGCTTTCGCATTACTCTCAAAAGAGTTATAATTAAATTAATATATACGTGTTTTATAGAGAAATAACAAACTCGTGGAGGGAGGATTGATATGACCTATACTTACGGGACTGAAGAATGGGAGAAAGCCTACCAGGAAATGGTTAAAGAGCGTCTGACAGTGGCAGAAAAACCTTACATCATGGGTACGCCGGAATGGGTGGCGACTTTTGAAAAGCTGATCCAGGAAGATACGACTTATAAGGAAGTGGCCAAAACCTGGGAGGGATCGGTTGTTATCCATATTCTTTCCAACCCGGAAATCGGTTTAAACGATGATATCTTTATGTTGATGGATCTGTGGCACGGCGAATGCCGATCTGTCAGGCTGGTGCCCCGCGAAGCAGGAGAAAATGCAGATTATGTCTTGACCGGAGAATTTGAGCGTTGGCAGGCGGTTTTGAAAAAAGAGCTTGATGTTGTAAAAGCAATGATGCAGGGGAAAATCAGTCTTAAGGGTTCTTTGCCCGAAATTGTCCGATACGTGAAAGCCAGTATCCGGCTGGTTGATCTGGCAGCACAGATCGAAACCCGCTTTCAAACGGAAATGAGTGAGGATGAACGAACCAGTTATAACGAATGGTTTAATGAACTTCGTTCAAATTTTGGCTTCTAAAATATTCTTAGAAACAGGGAGGATCAATTGTTGTGTCATATGATCGCGACCTCGCTTTTGAATATAACAGCCCCACAAAAGTTATTTTTGGTGAAAACAGCATTAAAGATATAGGCCTGGAAATCGACAGCCTTGGTTGTGCAAAAGGTTTGATTGTTACCGATAAGGACATTGTTGAGGCCGGCCTGGCAGAAAAGGTGGAGAAAGCCCTGGGCCGGCGCTGTGCCGGCACTTACGACCAGTGCAGCCAGGATTCAGGCTTTCACCTTGTCGATGAAGGAGCAGCCTTTGCTCTTGAGAAAGGGGCCGATATACTGGTCAGCGTTGGCGGCGGCAGTGTTATCGATACAGCCAAGGGCATGGCGGTGGTCATGAAAGAAGGCGGCCGGCTAAAGGATTACTCAGGCGTCCAGATGCTATCAAGACCGCAAACTCCCCATGTTGCGGTGCCGACCACTGCTGGAACCGGCAGTGAGGTTACCATGTACGCTACTATAAAAGACTGGGACCGGAATATCAAGGATTTTATCTGTGACGACTTTATTATCCCCAACCGCGCTATCATTGACCCGACCATGGTTACCGGTCTGCCTCCTCATTTGACCGCAAGTACTGGGATGGATGCATTTTCGCACGCTGTTGAAGCAATTCATACCCTGAATCATCAGCCAATAGCAGATGGGATGGCTTTGCAGGCGATCAGGATGATCGTTCAATACTTGCCGCGCTGCGTCGAAGAGGGTGAGAACTTGTTCATTCGAGGACAGCAGCAGCTTGCTGCTACTATAGCCGGTATAGCATGCAGCACTGCTTTTTTCGGTCTGAATCATGCCATGGCTCACTGCATTGGCGCCCTATTTAATGTACCGCACGGAATAGGCAATAGTATCCTTCTTCCTCACGTGATGCTCTTTAACCTGGAGGAATGCGCCGATCGCTATGCCCTTGTTGCCGGGGCCATGGGCATCGACGTAGTTAATTTAAGCGATGTAGAAGCCGGAAAAACCGCCGCTGAAGCAATTCGGGAACTGACCAAAAAAATCGGGCTGCCCCAAAAACTCCGTGAAGTCGGTGTGCCCGAAGAAAGGCTGGGCGAGGCGGCTGACCAGTCGCTGGCGGATGGCTGCATAGTTTATAATCCACGCCTGGTCATGGAAGCAGAAGAGGTGTTGGAAGTCTACCGGGCAGCCTGGTAGAATTTTGATCATGAATTTTGGTTACAGGTATTTTTACTACCGGCCTGGTGTTATGGGGCGGTGCCGGACATATCCTGGCTCCACCGGACATCCTGCCCAGATGTTAAAAACCGGTTTTAATACTTTTTGAGGTCCAGATCACTTTAACTTAGAAAGGCTGTGGAAAAAGATTAAACGATATTACCGGGTTTTGCTTATCATGCATGCATTTGTATCTGCAGGAGCCCTTTTTGGCGGGATAGCCGGTATGGCTGATCCCCATGAACCACTGGGGATACCTGCAGAGCTGTTAGAGGGCTCTTTTTTTGGCAGCTACTTTATACCCTCGTTAATCTTGTTTACGGTAATTGGCCTTGGCCATGGGTTTAGCGCTCTGACAGCTGGAAGAAATTCGATTTACCAGGGTTATATCAGCTCTGTTTTCTCCTGGGCTTTAGTAATCTGGATCGTGGTTCAATGCATGGTGATTAATGAAATTAATTTTTTGCATGTACTGTATTTTCTAATTGGTTTGGCCGGGGCAATCATCTCGATGCTCATATTGTATGAACAACGTTTGTTTCCCGCAAATCTGTTTTTCAAACCCCGTTTATAACCGGCAACAGTGGAACACTGGCGGACGCTGTACTGTGTTATGACCTGACCCCAAAAGCTCACCAGCCGCTATTTGACTCTTTAGCGTTAAAGAGTTATAATTTTAATATAGAGGTGAGCAAATTATGGCTGAGAAAATTAGTGTTTATGTAGATGAAAATCTGCATCGCAGCCTTAAAGCCGCAGCCGCCCAGAGAGGCAAATCGTTGTCACAATTTATGGTTGATGCAGCAGTACAAACTCTACATGCCCCGGATAGAAAAAGGTTAAGTGCCGATATGGATGCAGTCCGTGAATCGCAGAAAGAATATTTTTCCAGCGAAGAGTTGCTTGATATGCGTAAAAGTGGGAGGCGTTATTGATTAACAGCGTGGTGGTTGATGCTTCTGTTGCCTTAGCGTGGGTTTTGCCTGGAGCAGATTCTGAAGAAGCATTGGTTCTTCGTAACCAGGCTGCAGAGAGTCCGCAACCTTTACTCCTGGTGCCGCCAATATTTTGGTTTGAAGTAACCAATGTCCTCTGGGTTGCGATTCGTCGTGAAAAATTAATCAGGCAAAATGCCATAAAAGCATTGACATTGCTGAGAGACTTTGAATTTACTGTTTGGCCTGTCGAACCCGCCAGCTGTTTAAACCTTTCAGTCGCTCATGATCTGGCTGTTTACGGCTCCGCTTACCTGGATATCGCCATCGAACAACAGGTGGGATTGTGGACTATTGATCAGGCCCTTAAAAGGGCTGCAGAAGATCTGGGAATTGTCGTTTTACCATAAGCAGCAAAGCTATATTCTGTATATGGTTTTACAAAAGTTGAGAGAGTATATTTTTCTTAACGCGATCATGCTGAGCAAGAGTCGGCCTCCAGACTGCGGGAAAAAAGTATCATGGTGTCTTCATTGCAGGCAGATCAAATGGACTGGTGAGGAAATCTGGTCAGAGAATTAGCAGGATTGTTAGAGTTGACCTGGACGGACGCTTTCTTTACATCAATGATGGCTGTTGTAATCAATTCGGCCCGGGGCCGAAAGGATCTGCTCGACAACTCTTTTCCTTATTAAAAGGGATAACTGGTTTCCCGCTCAAATGCCTGGTGGAAATAAAGTGGACCGGCCATGAGGGCCCGGTTATCATGGATCCGGGCTAGATTATCCAGGGCATAATCGATCCAACCCGTGGTGGTGGGCAGCGGCGCAGTTTCCCGCCTGGGAACAGGTATCTCTAACAGGGGCGTGTTTTGCGGAAGCTTGGCCATGTTGCGCAGCTTTGCAAGAGCTGTTTCCAAACCACCCAATTCATCGACAAGGCCATTTTCGAGAGCCTGCTCCCCGGTCCAGACTTTTCCGCGCCCAACCAGATCCACATCTGCAGTATTCATTTTGCGGCTGTCGGCAACGCGCTTGATAAAAAGCCCGTAAATATAATTGATAAAATCCCAGGTCTTTTCCCGTTCCTCAGCGGTAAAAGGTTCTTCGGGAGAAGCAAAAAGTTCTTTCTGACCCCTCCGGATTGTTTCCCGGTTTAAAAGGAGCCTTTCCAGTAAGTGAGAGTTTACAATCTTGGCTGCTATAACTCCGATCGAACCGGTAATGGTTGCAGGCTGGGCTACAATATGGGAAGCGGGAGTGGCCACGTAGTAGCCCCCGGAGCCGGCCACTGACCCCATCATAGCCACCAGGGGTTTTTTTGCGGCTATTTTTTGCAGGCTTGCTGTCATGGCTTCCGATGCAGCCGCAGAACCACCTCTGGAATCGATGTAAAGTAAGACTGCACGGGCCTTCTTATCCCTGAGGACCTGGCGGGCCTGGGTAACGAAGCTCAGATCTCCGGTCTGGTCATCGAACAAAAAGGGAATGGGCAGTGGTGGCCGGGCGGGTGGGCGCTGGCTCTTCCCGTCGACAATATTGCCCTGCACCCGGAGGAGGGCAATGTATTTTCCCGGAGGAGGAGGCAGTAGCCGGGGGAATGTCCTGCCGCATTCATCCCAGCTGGCAAGACGTGCGGGCTTTTCCTCGCTTCCCAGGAAGGCAGGGAGGTTTTCAGCATTGACTATATCGTCAACTGCACCGGCATTTACCGCTTTTTCCCCGAACAGCGGTGTTTGCCCAATCAGTGTTTGCACCGCCTTTTCATCCAGTTTGCGGCCCCGGGCAACATTCAGGACAAACTGCTGATAATGAGAATCCATCAGCCAATCGATCATTTCTCTTGCCTCTTCGGACATGTCCGATCGTATAAATTGTTCCATCGCTGACTTGTAGGGGCTTATCTGGACGACATCCAATTCAATTCCGCACCAGTCAAGGGTATTTTTCATGTAAAGCTGACGGTTGGCAAAGCCGAGGGTGTAAACTATGCCGCCTTCCTGGAGCAGGATGCGGTCTGCTGCTGCCGCCAGGAAATAACTTTGGGTGTTGTAACTGGTTGCCCAGGCAATCACTTCCTTGCCGCTGTTTTGAAGAGCTTTGATCATCTGGGCCAGGGATTGGAGTTGAGACAGGGTCAGGGCAAGGTTTCCCACTTGGAGTATGATGCCCTTGACACGGGGGCTTTTTGCTGCTGTCCGTAGTTCATTTTCCAGTTCCTGCAGGCTCTTTACCCGGGGCTTCAATCTTTTTTGCAAAAAACCTTCCTGTGGTTGGCGCAGGTCGGGGTAAGCTCCGTGCAGGATAAAAAGAACATAGTCGGGAGGACGGAGCACTTTTTTCAAGATATTGCCTAAAATTGTTAACATTGAACGCAGGATATATATAAAGTAGGAGATGAGCAAATTATACGCCCCTTTTACTAGTCTGTTTTCAATATCTTCTATTTTTAGTCACGATTTCCCTCTAAGTGAAGAAAAAAATTGTAATGAGCTTCAATGAGTGCATAAAGGAAAAAAATTTAAACTGAGATAATAAAACTGCAAATAACAAAAATCAGTTTAGAAAAGAGATGAATAATTTAGTGCTTGGAAATTTAAAAGAAGGAACACTTGAAATTGACGGCAGTGATATGCATTATGCTACCTTTGTAAAAAGGTCCCCGGCAGCAGGCTTGTAGTATATCCTCAGCCGGGAAATGATGATTATGCTGAAGAAACTTTCAACAGCAGGGTCCAGTAATTCTTTGGTCAGACAGCAGCCATATTGGTCTTAATCTGCAGGCCCGGCGCTAAGTCTGCTCAGCGCTGTTAGCATTTTCTTCCACGGGGTAAATATCAAGGCAGAAGTTTTCAGGGTATTTAGGGACGACATCTTTATAATGTTCTTTAATAATTTCCATATCTTTTTTAAAGTCGCCGCTGGGCATAAGGGTTGGACCAAATACTGCCAGCTTTTTGGAATAGTCCAGGTGGGTTAATACGATCGGGACCTGTGCTTTTAGCGCTGTGTAATAAAAACCGGTTTTCCACTTACAGTTTCGTTTCCTGGTTCCTTCCGGAGTAATCAGCAGGGCAATATCTTCTGTTGAGTTTCTAATTAATTCAGCCATGCTGTCAACCATGGTATTGTGTCTGCTTCTGTCCACGCTGACCGCTCCTGCAGACAACAATAATTTATTAAGTGGAAAGATCCTGAGCCATTCTTTTTTGATAAAAAACTTTA
>SLRT01000101.1 GCA_007130825.1 Syntrophomonadaceae bacterium
AAACATAAACTTGTATACAAATGAAAGCCCCGAACAATATGACCTTGCAGTAGTCGGGGCCGGGCCGACCGGATCGCTTATCGCAGCGCTGGCTGCTGAAACCGGTTTTTCGACTGTTATCCTGGAACAAAAAAGCCTGCCCCGCCCGAAGCCATGCGGCGGTTTAATCTCCTCACGCGCCCTCTCAATGCTTCCCGATGATCTGGACCTCAAAACAGAATCAGCAGAACCAATCAACACAATAAATGTTTTTAGGCGAAATCAATGCTTCAGCTATTATTCTGAAATAAGTTTGGGGCTGCTGATAAAACGAGAGCAATTCGATCACATCCTTGCCCGTTATGCCTGCCAAAAAGGGGCTGTGCTTTTAGAAAAACATACCATGCACCGGCTGCAAGCATTTCATAATAATTACCCGGATGATATTGATTACTGTTTAACTGTTGCCGAAGCCGGCACGGTACCGATTACGGCCCGTTATGTAATCGGGGCGGACGGCGCTATGAGCCGCTGCGGCTTGCTTTCAGGCTTGAGGAAAAAACGGGGCGGCCATACCGGTTGGGGCTTGACTGAATTTGTCAAACCGGGAAACGAAAAAATAAGACCGGGCACGCTGAATTTTTATCCCCTGCCTTTCCTGGGCGGGATGGGCTGGTCATTTCACGGTTCCCGCTGGATAAACCGGGGAGTGGGGGGAGTAGTCAACAGCAGGCTGCTTAAAAAAGCGTATGATCATCTTTTCCCGGGAGATAAGGGAGAACTTAGCCCGGTAGGCTGGCCGCTGCCCTTCTTAGGCCCGCTCAAAAAGGCGGGAAAGGACAACCTGCTGCTGGCTGGAGACGCCGCCGGTTTGATTGAACCTTTTTCCGGGGAAGGTCTCTACAATAGCTTTAAAAGCGCTACCCTTGCCTTTTCAGCTCTACTCAGGGCCGAGATAGAAAAAAAACCGGCCGGGGTTATTTATAACCAGCTTTATCAGGGTCATTTCCGAAAAGCTTTCTTCTCCGCCCTGGCAGGAGCAATCCTGCTGCACAGCCGGTCCGCAGTTAATCCGGCTTCCCTGCCCTGCCGGATAGCAAGGCTAATGGAAAACAAATTATGGTTTAACCAGCCCTTCAATCATTCGTTATGATAAGAACCCATTAGCAACGGTATCCAGCTTTTTTAACCCAGTAAACGAATAATGCTCGGGTCGGGTTTTATCGCCGCAACACCTGAAATTTTGTGCAACGCTTGATAAAAAGCTTTTTCTTTAACTTCATGAGTAACAAGAACAATTTCAGCCATATCATCTACACGTCTCTTTTGAATAATCATGTCGAGGCTGACCCCTTCATCACCGAAAGCGTTGGCCAGGGCGGCAAAAACACCGGGCCGGTCCTCGGCCAGAATGCGTAAATAAAAACGAACAGTGAGGTCTTGAATTGAGACAAAGGCCGTTTCAGCCAATGATTTTTCAATTACTCCATCTGCCACATTAAACCTGATACAGCGGGCTGCCTCTACCACATCAGCTAAAACGGCGGTAGCTGTGGGCATGGCGCCCGCTCCGGGGCCGTAGAACATAACCTCCCGGGCCGCTTCGCTTTCAACGAAGATAGCGTTAAGCTCATTGGATACTGAGGCCAGAGGATGACCAAGGGGAACAAGCGTTGGATGGACCCTTAAAGCCAAGCCCTCCGGCAATTCTTCGCCAATGGCTAAAAGTTTTATTGTATAACCAATCTCGCGGGCATAAAAAATATCCTTGTAATTGACACCCCTGATACCCTGAATATAAACCCGGTCCAGTTCGGCCTTTTTGCCAAAAGCGAGGTTGGCCATAATCACCAGTTTATATGCGGCATCTAAGCCCTCGATATCATTGGTCGGATCCGCTTCGGCAAAACCAAGCCTTTGCGCTTCAGAGAGCGCATCCTGCAGGCTCAAGTCATCCTGGGCCATACGTGTGAATATATAGTTGGTCGTGCCGTTGACAATACCGACCAGGCGCTGGATACGATCGGCCACCAGGCTGTATTTCAGGGGGCGAATCAAAGGTATACCGCCACCGACACTCGCCTCATAAAAAATATTTATATTTTTACCCCGGGCCATATCCAACAATTCCTGGCCATAAGAAGCCATTAAATCTTTGTTGGCCGTAACCACATATTTACCGTTTTCAAGGGCCCTGGTGATAAAACTGCGAGCCGGTTCTATACCGCCAATTAATTCGATAATGATGTCAATCCCCGGGTCATCAAGGACATGAGCGGCATCGGTGGTTAACTTCTTTTCCTCAAGTTCGAGGGCCTTCAATCGATTTTCATCACGATCGGCCACCCGTTCCAGGACTAGATCAAAATCAATTTTTTTATTAATCGATGCACCGTTGCGCTTATAAAGATCGACAACGCCTTTACCGATGGTTCCCGCTCCCAGCAAGCCTACCTTTACAGTGTTTTTCCCCATGGTTCTGCCTGGTCCCCCTTATGGTATGGTTCTGTTTATTTGATTTTTTACATCTATTCATAAATCTTTTCGTCTTCCATATCGGCCTCGACAGCGTCGAATTCAATGTCGCGGCCCTTAAAGCCCTCTTTAGCCAGTTCGCGGTAGTATTCATGCTGAATAATCAGGTCCATGATTTCATTGGTTCCGGTCCAAATCATGATCAAGCGTACATCGCGAAGCATTTTTTCAATTGGATAAACATTGGTATAACCGATGCCGCCCATAATCTGCATCGCATTATTAACAACTTTCCAGGCATTTTCGGTAGCAACTTTTTTAGCCTCAGAGACAAGTCTTCTTGATCTGCCCGGCGGATCTCCGGCATCAACCGAACGGGCAGCAAGATAAATAATGCCCCGGGCCGTGTCAAGACAGGTTACACTGTCGGCTACTTTAAAACTGACCGCCTGGAAATTCTTGATTTCCGAGCCAAATGCTTTGCGCCTGGTGCTGTAACGGGCGGCTACATCGAGAGCGGAGCGGCCCATCCCGACAGCTCCCCCGGCGCTTGTCATCCGTTCCGGAATCATCATCTGGTAGAAAATTGCTGAAGCATTGTTCTCTTCTCCCAGCAAATTTTCTACCGGCACTTGGACATCATTAAAGACCAGCCTGCCGGTTCCACCGCCGCGGGTACCCATCAGTCCGTAGAGATATTCCACCTTCACCGCCGGGCAGCGATCGACTAAAAAAGCGCTGATCGATTTATGGGGCGAAGCTTCGGGATCGGTTTTTGCATAGACCATAAAATAATCGGCGCCCTCAGATCCGACTACAAAGCGTTTCTGGCCGTTAAGAATATAGTGATCCCCTTCTTTTCTGGCCGTGCAGATGCCCCCTAAAAAATCCGACCCTCCACGCGGTTCAGTCAATGCCTCTGCGGCCGTCAGGCGTCCTTCAAGGGTCGGCCGCAAATACTTCTCTTTAAGATGATCAGAACCAAAATTGTTAATCGCTTCCCCGACAATGCTGACAAGCGAATATAAACAGCCCAGTGATGTCCCCAGGACCCCGACTTCTTCCAGGGCAATTATCTCTGAAACCCAGGGCATACCCCGGCCGCCATACTCTTCGGGGAAACGCAAGCCCAGCAGCTTTCGGGCCGCAGCTTTTTCCAGGAATTCACGGGGGTAGCGGACTTTGTCTTCATCCATATCCTGCAATAGCTTTTTGTCGACATCCTCCTGGACAAAAGCGCGCACTTCTTCACGAAGCTTTTTCTCATCAGTCGTCATCATGCAATCAAGCATATGTAGACCCTCCATGTTTATTTATGTTTAATAAGGTCTGATTCTTTGTAAAAAAGGTTTTTTTGCCCTGCCTTCACTTTCTTTTTCCAGGTATTGAAAGGCTTTTTTATAACACTTCATAACATCACCGGCCATATGTCCGCGACCTTCCGGGACAAAGTCTCCGGCCAGGCCGTGGATAAAAACGCCGGTTCTGGCTGCATTTTCAACTGTCATTCCCTGGGCAATAAAAGAAGAGACCAGACCGGTTAACAGATCACCGGAACCGGCCGTGGCCAGGGCAGGGCCACCGGTAGGACTGATTGCCGCCTTTCCATCGGGATCAGCAATTATGGTGTTAAAACCTTTTAAAAGTAAAATTGAATTCCATCTCCGGGCATATCCCCGGGCCAATTCGAGGCGGTTTAATTGGACTTCCTGCACTGAAGTACCAATCAGGCGGGCCATTTCTCCCGGATGGGGAGTAAGCACAGGGGTTTTTTTCGCTTCCTTTAACAGCTCCATCCTGCCATTTAGCGCTTCAAGAGCACCGGCGTCAAGAACCAGGGGAACGGGGCTGTTTTTGATCAGTTTTTCAAGCAGGCCAATTGTTTCTTTCCCGGGGTCCAAACCCGGACCGACAGCAAGCACATCACAAGTGCCCGCTTTGTCTAAAACCCGTTTTGCTGAAGCAGAACTGATTATGCCCGGTTCTATTTCGGGCAAATCAATAGTAATTACTTCTACCAACCTGGCGCTGAGCACCGGGGATAAACTTTGCGCTGCGGCCAGGTAAACCAGTCCCGCCCCGCCCATCAGCGCTGATTCAGCTGCCATTACTGCTGCTCCGCTCATGCCCGGTGAACCGGCAACAACAAGCACCCGGCCCATATTTCCTTTGTGCGCTGATTTGGGCCTCGGCGGCAGCATGTTCAAAATCTGACCGGCCGTGAGTAAATCTACGGTTTCATGTTCAACCAGAAAAGAAGGGATGTTAATCTGTCCCACATAAATATCCCCGGCTTTTTCTGCTCCCGGGTAGCTTAACAGTCCCGGCTTGGGGAAAGCAAAAGTAACTGTCCAATCCGCCCGTACGGCACAACCCATTATTGCCCCGCTGTCGGCATTTACTCCCGAAGGTATATCGACAGCCACAACCGGCAAACCGGAATTGTTGATGATGTCGATAATATTAGCCAGCAGGCCTTCTACTTCCCGATCAACTCCTATTCCCAAAAGAGCATCGATTACCAGCTCGGCCCTGCTTAAATCTTCTGTGAGTCGATCCAAGGCGCTTTGATCCAAAATCCGGTGGAACTGAAAGGAGATATTTTCCAGGTACTGTTCATTTATTCCGGCATCACCGCGGTAACCTCCCGGCTTTACAGTACTCCAGAGGGATACAGAAAAACCGGCAATCGTTAATAACCGGGCTACAGCCAGACCATCCCCGCCATTGTTGCCTGGTCCGGCAAGGACGACCAACCGCTTTGCTTCCGGCCGGCTCGATAAGATAAATTCAACCACCCGTAAAGCGGCTGTTTCCATCAATACCGCTCCGGGCATCCCGATCTCTTCAATAGTTTTTCGGTCTGCTTCTTTCATTGCCGCACTGCCCAGTACTTTCATCTGATCGAACCACCTTTCAGCCCAATTCCGACTAGCTCTTTATTGTTTCTTTAGTATTAATAATTTCGATAACTGATGATTTTTATCCTTCCTGCCGCATAAATTGTAAAACAAAAGCTTGCTTTTTACCGGTTCTGATGATAATATGCTAGTGTTTTAAAGTAAGAAAGGAGGTTTTTAGATTTTGTCTAATATTCAATCAGCAGCCAAGAGAGCAAGACAAAATATTAAACGTGAACAGCGTAACCGTCGTGTAAAAAGCCTGCTTAAAACTTCAATCCGCCGCTTTGAAGAGGCCCTGCAGAGCGGAGATAATGAAGATGCTCAAAATAAACTTTATGCTGCAGTGCGTCAGATTGATAAAGCCGCAGCTAAGGGAATCGTGCATAAAAACAATGCAGCCCGGAAAAAATCAAGTCTCAGCCGCAAGTTTAATCAACAGGCAACCGGCTAATTAATTATAACTGCACCACATCGGGCCGGGTGAATTAAAAAAACAATTACAGCATGAAATGATACCAGCCTTTATCCGATCAAAAATGGATCACAGGGCTGGTTTTTATTTGCACCGATTCAGAACCTGCCTATTTTTTTAAGATAGGAACATTATTATCGTAAAGCTTTTCAGCCAGCCATGCACTGGCCTGGCCGACTACAGCGGGACATTTATCGGTATGGCCTCCGGCTTTTTCATATTCATAGTATTCTTCATTGTCCAGGAAACGGTAAGCAGTGCCGAAAAAGTAAGTCTGAACCTCCCGGCAGGTATCTCCACCGTAAATGTCACGAAATTGATCCCAGTATTCCTGGACCAGGGGCCCGGGCCGCCGCAGCAAACTGATATCGGAATAGTCCTCCCGCGAACGGCCGAAAAAATAACTGAGCACAATGATACCACCGGTTAATGCCCCGCAGGGGCCTTCTATCGTAGAAGCAAATCCCCCGGAAAATGAAGTTGAAGCCTTAAAGACGGCATTGTTAAGCGGAAAATAATCCTGGATAGCAGCAACAACACACTGGGCACAGCCATAGTAACGCTGTTCCAGCTCATATCCACGCTGATAAACTTCTTTTAACAGCTTTTTCTTATCTTCTTCCGATCTGGCTTTCATTTTAAACTCTCCCTTATGTTATTTACTTAATTATTAATCAAGTAATTCCATTGCGGACAGCGCTTTGCACATAGTCGATCCGGCTCAAGATCAGTTCAAGCGCCCGGGGAGGGTCAACTGCACCGGTCTTGATTTGAAAATCGGCTTTCTGCAAAGCAATAATCGCTTCTTCCAGAATGCAGCTGTTATACATAAAAGCCTGATCTTTTAGTTTGCGGGCAACAAAGGGATGTATACCGAGAGCAGAAGTTAAATCGACCCCCTCATGACTATCTTCCAGCAGGCTTTTTGCTTGCAGGAGCAAACGGTAATGGCGGACCAGCATGAAAAATATCAACAGCGGCTGCTCGCGCCTTCTCAGTAAAAGTTCCAGGAATTCCTGTGATTCAACCAGTTTGCCCTCCGCCAGGGTATCAGTCAGCTTAAATATATTACCCTGGAGATCTCCGCTAAACAACTGATCGATTGTGGCGGCTGTGATTGTATCCTGATCATCTCCCAGGTAGAGGCAGTATTTTTCCAGCTCTTGCGACAGGTAATGCAAATTATGATCACCGCTCAGCAAAAGCTTTTCCACTGCTGCCCGATCAATCTTTTTCCCAAGGTTTTCAGTTTTATTACGAATCCAGGAAGCTAAAGCTTCACCCCGCAAAGCGCTGCATTCAACCACCGCTCCATTTTTATCGATCAGCTTATACAAACGCTTGCGGCGATCAACTCCAGGGGTGAGGAAAACAAGAATACTTTCCGGGGTTGTCGAATCCTGCTGCTCCAGATGGCCGGCTAACAGTTCAACATTTTTCTTTTCACGGGTATCCTGAATTTTTTCCGCTTCGGAAAGTTCATTTTCATCTTTTTTCCGGGGGGGAGCCAGGCAAGGCGGATTATCAACAATGAGCAACCGTCGATCACTGAAAAGCCCCCGTTCACCGAGTCTTGATATGATTTCCTCCAGATCATAGGCGCTGCCATCGAGTTTTTCCCGGCCAAAGTTATTATCATCCTGAAGATACGATACCGTCAAATGATTAACCAGTTCTTCCTGCAAGTACTTTTCCTCTCCGAAAAACAGGTAGAGCGGGGAAAAATTGCCTTCAGTTATTTGCTTCACCAAAGCCCGGTAAGAAAACATATAATCTATCCCCCTTTAATATCCTCAAACCAGAAGCATCTCGACTGATCTGGAATAATAACCGGCACGGTATCAATTTCAAACCATCCGATCATCATTAACACAGGGATCAAGACCTGACCGGCAGCAGGAATATGCTCCAGAAACCGCAACAGGCCTATAATGCTGAGACCGGGCCCGATAGTAGCAAAGGATGCCGCCTACTGAAAATCAGTCCCCGCCTGGAACAATAGACTTACCTATAAAATCCCCAACGATCAGAGCACCGGGCCAGGAATCATCTTTCATAAT
>SLRT01000174.1 GCA_007130825.1 Syntrophomonadaceae bacterium
AAAGCTGCCGGATTTTATTAATCATACCCCATAAGGCCCGGATTTGAAAAGAGAAAATTAGTGTTTACAGGCTTTTATAAGGCAGCGGGGATGAAAATTGGTACTGCAGAGACTATCAAAAGCAGCGCTGATATGTTACAGTTGTTGAAAGATGGTGCCGGTTGGCAGCGGTTCCTGTCAACCGCCTTTTAAACCCGATCTCAAGGATCATTGATTAGACGGAGGCAGTATATTTGCTTAAACTGTTAGCCCCGGATCAGCATTTAAATAATATTTTCGAGCTGGACGCAGATTACCTCCGGGCCCTGGGCATCGAAGGGATTATAACCGACATGGATAATACCCTGGTCCCCTGGAACGACCGCAATTTATCACCCCGCTTGGGGGAATGGTTTGCCATGCTGCGAAAAAGAGGTTTTAAGTTGTTTATTATCTCCAACAACAGCAAAGACAGCGGTGGGCAGCTTGCCGCTGAACTGGATATTCCCGCTATCTTCTACGCCGTGAAACCGGGAAAGCGCGCTTTCCGCCTCGCCCTTGAAAGTATGCAGCTTTCCGCCGGCCAGGTGGCCGTTATCGGCGACCAGGTTTTTACCGATGTCCTCGGCGGCAACCGCCTCGGCCTGCATACGATCCTGGTCACTCCTATTTCCGAAAAAGAGTTCATCTGGACCAGGCTGATGCGCATGCTCGAGCGGATGGTATTGAGCACAGGCGATGAAAAAAAAGGCAAAAAATGAATACGGCCTGTTTTGTCAGCCAGAATTAAGAAATCGCCTCCGTTTTTTTATGTTACTGGTTTTATCATAGCCACCGGTTTTAGCAGGAAATAATATAACTGTAACGAATTATGTAAAAGCAAAACAGCAAAACCGGAGCAAAACAGCTAAAACGCTTGCGGCGGTGATAAACAATTAGCAGTAATTTTCACATATATTAGAAAAAACCCTTGATTAAGACACAAAATGTGTTAAAATATATAATTAGTAGAACTTGTCATAAGCCTGACGAGAAGGGGCAAACCTTCCGAAAGGAAGAGGACGCAAAACCATGGGTCTTTAGCCTGAACGAGGTATGACTGCCAGGTTGCCGAAACAGGTGATTTTTATTTGTGATTAAAACTGCCCGGCGACCGGGTAAAGGAATTTTACCGGCACAAAACCTGCCTTTCTAGATTGCGAGGTGTTTTTCGATGCAAAACGATGATCCGGGTAAAGATCTCGATTTCAAAGCGATGCCGATATTTAAGAATAAACGGTTCATGATCATCGCCGGATCAATACTGCTCCTGGCTGTGGCCGGCGGCTTTCTAAGCATTATCATTACCGGTGATCGCGCCACAGACGGATCTGCTGCCACCGAAGCCGGTGACGATGAAACTGCTTTAAATGACTTCGCAGCAGCCGAAGAAGCAGAAGTGCTTCCCCAGCAGCGGCGCGAAGACGAAGAAGAAGACCGCGGCGATGATGATCAAGCCTGGACCATGTTTGATCCCTCGATTGATCCCTTTACCGACCCGATGCGTTTAACCGGAACCGCGACCGGCGGCCGCAGCGGAACCATGGCCATTATCGAGTCGAGCGGCACTTCCTATATTGTTGCTGAAAACGATTACGTCGATGACTTGTGGGCGGTTCGCGAGGTATGGGCCGACAGGGTCATCTTACGGGCGCACGACAAGGAAGTGACCCTCTACCTGGATCAACCGCCGGTGACCAGGTCTCTTGAC
This sequence comes from Syntrophomonadaceae bacterium, assembly GCA_007130825.1. GTDB lineage: Bacteria > Bacillota > Dethiobacteria > DTU022 > DTU022 > B1SED10-74M. The sequence continues at coordinate 1,730 of SLRT01000174.1, forward strand.
CCCGATGACGGAGACGACCAGGGGGAGGATGAATAAATGAGAAGGAAACGCAAAAAAACTGTATCCTACAGCATCGACCGGCGCTTACTTTTCGGCGCTGTAATTTTCCTGGTCCTCGGTTTTGCCACCGTAAACTGCAATATCATGCCGGGCGGATACTTGGCAGGTGATCACGCCGTGACCGCGGCGCTTAAAGACGATGCGGCCGAAACTGACCTGGAAAGCGCTGAACCGCAAACAGGGCCGCAGGCAGAAGCAGGTGAAACAGAGACCCTTGATGATAAAATGTGGGCCGATGCTCCCGGTGTACCGGGCGAACCGCGGCCGCGCCCGACCAATGACACCCCGGATTATATTTCTCTTGATGTCCGTGACGCCGACTTGCGTGATGTTTTTTCCCTGATTGCCTATAAACTCGACGCAAATATTATTTATCTTGAAGAACCGACCACGATAACCATCAAAACTTCCGAACTTTCACCGATTACCACCCTCCAGACAGTATTACAGAAGGAAGGGCTCGATTATTTGACCGTCGGCCGCAACTATATCGTCGGCGAACGCGGCCGCTTATATGAAGACTTTGCCAACCGGATGTACTTAAGCCGCTTTAATCTCTTCTATGTCTCCCCCGAGGTGATGGAGGGATTTATTAGCGAATTAAACGTCCCGGTGGAAAGCCTGACCGTCGGTCCGAACCAGCAGTCCCTGTGGATGCAGGGCACACCGATGGCCCTGGGCAAGGCCCGGGAAGTGATCAACTCTTTGGATGTGATCGAAAATGCCGCTTTTGCTGAAGGCGGAAGCCGGCATATCCGCATGCCGGTATCCATCGCCACCGGAAATATGGCACAAGACGAGTTGCATAAACTGATCGATTTTCTAAGCATCTTGCTTGACGGTTTTCGGGACGAAAGAACCGATCTCGGCTGGGGCACCTGGGATCACCCCGGACCGGTTCCCCGCATCCATATGGATTGGAGCAGCCCGGTAATCAAGCCGCATGATATCAAGATGAAGATCACCCCCGATCTTGACCCCAATCCTGGCAGTTACCTTCATTACCTGGTCGCGGAAGGAACACCGGACAATATCGATCTGGTCAACCAGATGATCGAAGAAATAAGAGGTACTCCCGGTTCGCCCCTGCATTTTGAAGGCGACCCGGATATACCGGAAGTGCCGGTTTTCCCCGATCCAAACGATAATAATGATAATGACATTAATGATAACGATAATGATATTGATAATAATGATAATAATAATGAGGTCGACAACCAGGGGCAGGGGGGCGAAACCGGGAGGTCTTCGAACCCCACCCGGGCCTACCATGTCAGCTTAAACGCCGTTCCAACCGCAGGCGGCAGTTTAAGCGGCGGCGGCTCTTACCTCTCGGGCGCAAGTGTGAGTGTGACTGCCGTTCCGAACGAAGGCTATAAATTTATCCGCTGGATTGAAAACGGCGCGGAGCTAAGCACCAGCCGGTCTTATACATTTACCATCTATGATAACCGTAACCTGGAAGCCGTATTTTCAAAAACGGCGGCAAACGAGGAAACTGGCAAGAACGAGAAAGACGAGGCAGAAGAAAACGATTCTTTTGCCGCTGGAGAAGATAATTAATGCGCAGTGAAGAGGTTCAAAAATGAGTAAAGGCAATCCTTACCCGCTAAATATGGATCAAATGTTGACCATGGCGGTAGAAAAGAAGGCATCTGATGTCCATATAGTACCCATGGAACCGCCGATATTTCGCATCAATCGCGATATGGTCAAGCTTGATTACCCGGATTTAACGCCGGATAATGTAAAAGAACTGCTGGTTCAGATGGTCAAACCGCACCAGATCGAGAATTTTAAAAAAGATTTGGAACTTGATTTTTCTTACGCCATACCGGATGTGGCCCGCTTTCGGGGCAATGCCATGTTTCAACGGGGCACGGTTGCCGTGGCCATGCGGATTGTACCCTTTGAAATTCCTGAACTGGATAAACTTGGAGTCTTACCCGGGGTAAGAGAGCTGTGTTCCCTGCCCCGCGGGTTGGTATTGGTCACCGGTCCCACCGGCAGCGGTAAATCGACCACCCTGGCGGCGATGATCGATATCATCAACTCGGAACGCGAACTAAATATCGTTACCGTCGAAGATCCGATTGAATTTTTGCATTCGCACAAGAAATCGTCGGTGAAACAGCGTGAGGTCGGTTTCGATACCCGTACTTTTGCCGAAGCCCTGCGCCACGTCCTGCGTCACGACCCGGATGTGATCCTGATCGGGGAGATGCGCGACCTGGACAGTATCAGTATTGCCCTGACTGCGGCAGAAACCGGGCACCTTGTTTTTTCGACCCTGCATACCCAGACAGCGCCCTTAACCATCAACCGCATTGTCGATGTGTTCGCCGAACACCAGCGCGACCAGATTCGCCAGCAGTTAACCGGCTCCTTGCAGGCAGTGCTTTCCCAGCAGTTGATTCCTAACATCCAGGGCGACGGCCGGGTCATGGCCATGGAATATTTAAAGGCGAACAACGCCGTGCGGTCCATGATCCGCGAGGGAAAAGAGCATCAGCTTTATTCGGTCATGCAGGCCAGCAGCGCCACCGGGATGAAAACGATGGATCAATCCCTGGTCGAGCTAAGTGTCGCGGGAAAGATATCCCGCGCTGAAGCCCTTGGTAAGTGCATCGATCTAAAAGAGGTGGAAAGATTACTGCAGAGGCAGAGTTTTACAAGCGTTTAAAAAAAGGACCGGACAGGGAGTGTAGTATTTATGGGTTCTTTTTATTACGAAGCAATTAATAGAACCGGAGAGACCACGAAAGGCAAGCTTGAAGCAGACAACGAATCCGCCGCCGCTGAACGCCTGAGCGGTATGGATTTGATGGTCATGGACATAAAAGAGATCAAGCAGTCTTCGTTCAGTAGCTTGCTGCAGTCGGGCGGTAAAGTAAAGCTGGGTGATTTGAGCCTTTTCAGCCGCCAGCTGGCGGCAATGATCAGCTCGGGCATCCCGCTCACCCGGGCCCTTTTTACCCTGAGCAAGCAGGTGTCCAATCAAACTTTAAGCAAGGCTTTAACGGCAGTCGCCCAAAATGTTGAAGGCGGGGCCAGTTTAAGTGAAGCGTTAAAAGATTATCCGAAGATTTTTTCCAACCTGTATGTGAACATGGTCGAGGCTGGTGAAGCGGGCGGCACCCTGGAAAGCACCTTATCAAGGCTGTCGCTGCAGCTGCAGAAAGATAAAGATCTGCGGGACAATATTAAATCCGCCACTTTTTACCCGGTCGCTGTTTTTGTTTTTGCGATCATAATCTTTTTTGGAATGCTTTTTTTCCTGGTTCCGATTTTTGTCGGGTTTTTCCCCGAGGGCGCCGAGTTACCGCTGCCGACCCAGATAATTGTCAGTTTATCTGATCTTTTGCAAAACTATTGGTACATCGTGTTTCCGCTTCTTATTCTGGCAGCGTTTGGACTAAAGACTTATGCTACCAGCAAAAATGGTAAAAAACGGATCGATCGTATTACCTTCCGTATGCCAATTTTCGGGGATCTGATCCAAAAATCAGTTATCGCCAGCTTCGCGCGGACTTTCTCGACCATGCTTTCGACCGGTGTTCCGGTAGTGCAGGCGCTTGATGCTTCCGGTAAAGCATCGGGGAATACATTGGTTATGGAGGCTACGGCGGATGCCGGTGAAAAAATCCAGGAAGGCAGCAACGTGGCTAATCCCTTGGAAGAAAGCGGCGTATTCCCGCCGATGGTTACCCACATGATTGCTGTCGGCGAAGAAACCGGGGATATTTCGACAATGCTGGACAAGGTGGCCCAGTTCTTCGAAGAAGAGGTGGCCACGATGACCAAGGGCCTGACTGCCTTAATTGAACCGATTATGTTGGTTTTTATTGGAGTCCTGGTCGGGGGAATGCTTCTTTCCCTTTACCTGCCGATGTTTACCGTGATCACACAGATGTAAAAAGGAGCAATCAGCAGATGGTCTCTTCCATTGGAAAACGCGCGGTCGGACTGGAACTTGATACCGGGACCGCCCGAGCAGTCGAATTAACCGGCAAAGCCGGTTCTCCCGGGCTTGCTGGCCTGGGCAGCGTAGAGCTGCCCGAAGATGCAATCAAAGAAGGTATGGTTTTACAGCCGGAGCAGGTCGGTAAAGGCTTAAAAGAACTGTGGCATAAAGCCGGGTTAAAAGGGCGGGATATTATCCTGGGCGTATCGAACCAGGGAGTTTTGGTCCGCCACATAACTGTGCCTAAAGTGCCGCCGGCAAAGCTAAAGAACGTGGTCTTGTTTCACTCCCGGGAGCACCTGCCGATAGCGCTGGAAAGTGTCAACCTTGATTACCTGGTGCTCGGCGAGGCCCCGCCGACAGACGAATCCGGAGCAAATCTTGAAATATTACTGGTGGCGGCCAGAAAGGACATGCTTGATATTTTCCTGGAAGCGTTAAAAATCGCCCGGCTTGAACCGCTTGATATTGATGTCTCCAGCATGGTTATGATTCACATGCTGCCGCAGCAAGCGCTGAACATGACTGTGGCCCTGGTCAATATCGGCAACGGCCTGAACAATATTTTAATATCGGCACAGGGAAAACCGCGCCTGGCCCGCCTCGGCATGGTCAAGTTTAATGATCTGGCCGAAAGCCTTGGCTATTCACTTGAGGGCGTTATCGATGATCAGGCCTCCTATGATGACGGAGCAGAAAAGCTTTTGACCGGCTGGATAAACAACCTGGCTGCAGAAATCCGTTCTTCATTGACTTATTACCAGGATCAACCCGAAGCGACTGCCGTGGAAGGAATACTAATTAGCGGGCGGGGAGCGCTGTTAGAGGGCATAGAAGCCAAACTTGAAAAAAATCTTGAACTGCCGGTCCGCAAATTCAATTACCTGGAAGCATTCAATCCGGCCAGGCGCAGACTGGTGAACTCGGACGATGCAGCGATAGAATATGCGATTAGCGCCGGTCTGGCGCTGAGGGGTCTGGAGGGATAACTGTTGGAAAAGATCAGCTTACTGCCCCCGGAAATTAAAGCCAGGCGGCAAAGCATGCGCAAACTGCGCCGGCTGTCCCAGTTGTTATATTTAGTTTTGTTGATTGTAGTTGTCGTCAATGTATTTTTCCTGGTCACCAATCATTTGGTCAATCAGAACCTGCAGTCAATAAAAAGCGAGCGCGAAGCGGTGGAAAGCGAAGCGGCCGCGCTGCAGGAATACCAGGATCTTTACGAAGAGCTCAGGGCTGCTGAAAATTCCCTCGCGGGGGCCATGGGCACAGTGCCCCTCTTTAGCGAAATATTTCAGGACGTAAGTCGCACTATGCCGCCCAGTGCCTGGCTGTCGGATTTAACGGTCAGTTATTCTGCTCAAAGCGGCACCTTGGACTTAAGCGGTTGGGCCCACGATTACCGCCGTCTTGCTGAAACCCTGGAGCAGCTCCATACCCTGGAGCAGCTGGATCAGGTCCGGACCCGGACCACCGCCAACGTGGAATATGACGGTCGCGCAGCGATCCAGTTCCAGGTTGATGCCGAACTTTTGACCGGGCCCGAGTTTATTGAGAATCATGATACTGATGTTGAAGTTGATGATAATGATATTGATAACGATCAGGGTGGTGAATAAAGATGGCCTCATTTTTATCGTCTTTAGCATCTTCACGCAAACCTTTGATCGTTATCGCTCTGGTCGGGGTGGCAATCATTGTCGGCCTGGTGCTGATCTATTCGCAGGTTGATAATTTGCGGCAGCTGAACCAGGAAATAGAAGAAGAAGAAATCGCCTTAGAACAGGCCCAATCGCTGCTTGCCCAAAGGTTGGAACACCGGGATAATGCGCCGCAGTACCGGGAAAGAATTGACGAGCTGCGGCTGTTGTTGCCCGGCCAGCCCGAAGAAGAAAATGTTTTTCGCTATTTTGAACAACTGGCGGAAGAGTATGATTTCCGCCAGCTGGATATCGATTTAGGAGAAAGGGATCCCGATGAAGAGCAAAACTATGTGCGCATGCCCCTTTCAATCAGCATGGAAGGTAGCTTAAGCGGTCTGAACAACTTTTTGCACCGCCTTTATCACGGGGAAAGAGCAGTTCGCGTCGATGCTGTAAATAT
>SLRT01000164.1 GCA_007130825.1 Syntrophomonadaceae bacterium
AGCATATCTACTACCGAATTGGGCAATATACCATAAGGAGGCAGGTATTAATGGCAGATATGAAGGTGCCCGCAGAAAATTTGAGATTGGTTTATAGGCCGGGAGAAGAGATTCCCGCTGATTATGGTAAAGATGAGACCGAAGATACCATTGTCGGACAGGACCGGGCCCTCCAGGCCCTGGAGTTTGGTTTAAGTATAAAGAGCCAGGGTTTTAACATTTACGCTTCGGGGATGCCCGGGACCGGGAAAGAGACGGCAGTTAAGAACCACATTGATAAAATTGCTGCAGGTGCCCCCACACCGTCCGACCTGTGCTACGTCAACAACTTCAAGAACCCCTATCACCCACACAACCTTGTCCTGCCGCCGGGACAGGGTTCAGCGCTGGCCAAAGACATTAAAAAACTGGTGGATACAGCCCGCCATGAAATTCCGCGGGCTTTAGAGAGCGATGAATATATTGCCCAGAAAGATAATATATCCAAGCAATACAACGAAAAGAAGCAGGAATTATTTAATCAACTTAACCAGAAAGCCACCGAGAGCGGATTTGTGATCCAGAGCACTCCCGGTGGATTTCTTTTAGTGCCTCATAAGGACGGACAACCGCTCCAGGATCAAGACCTGCAGGCTCTTTCCGAAGATGAGCGGAAAAAGATTTTTGAAAAGAAAAGTGAGCTGGAAGAGGAACTGAAAAGTACCGTCAGGGAAGCGAGAAACCTGGACAAGAAGATGGCGGAAGAGATTGAAGAAATAGACCGCAAGGTAGCGCTTTTCGCCGTTGAGCACCTTTTCCAGGAGCTCCTGGAAAAGTTTAAAAATTCATCCAAGGTAATTAATTACCTCAAGGAAATGCAGGAAGACATGATGGAAAACATCCATCTGTTCCGGCAGGATCAACAGCAGCAGCAACAGGCGATGCCTTTTCCCATGCCTTTTGACCAGGAATCGAGTTTCAAGAAATACCAGGTCAATGTCATCGTCGACAACTCCGATCTTGAAGGGGCGCCGGTGGTGCGGGAGTTAAACCCCACTTACAACAACATATTCGGCCGGATCGAGAAAGAGACCCAGTTTGGCGGCCTGGTTACCGACTTCACCATGGTCCGCGGTGGTTCGCTGCACGAAGCTAACGGTGGCTTTTTCGTGGTCAAAGTGGAAGAGCTTCTGAAAAACCCCTTTACCTGGGAAAGCTTGAAGCGGGTCATCAAGAGCAACCAGTTGGAAATTGAAGAACCGGGTGAAAAACTTGGGTTCATGGCCACCAAAACACTGCGGCCCGAACCGGTGGACCTCAACGTAAAAGTGGTTATTATCGGCTCGCCCTTGTTTTATCACCTGCTTTACAACCTGGACATAGAATTCAGGGAACTGTTCAAAGTTAAGGCGGATTTTGACACCATTATGTCCCGCACTGAAGAAAACATCCGCAGTTATTACGGTTTTCTCGAATCATTCTGCCAGAAGGAAAACATAAAGCACCTCGACAACAGCGCTACGGCTAAAATTGTGGAGTATGGTTCGCGGCTGGCCGAAGACCAGCTTAAACTCTCCACTCGATTTTCGGAAATAGCGGATATCGTCAGGGAAGCCTGTTATTATGCTGAGAGCAATAATGAAGAGTGTGTCCGCGATGAACATATCACCCAGGCCATAGAGTCTAAGATTTACCGATCCAACCTGGTTCAGAAAAAGCTCCAGGAAGCGATTGAAAGGGATTTCCTGTTCATCGACACAGAAGGAGAAAAGGTGGGCCAGATCAACGGCCTTTCGGTAATGCAGATGGGTGATTACTCCTTTGGCAAGCCGACCCGGATTACCTGCAGCCTTGGCCTGGGAAGGGGCGGGATAATCGACATCGAAAGGGAAGCCCGCCTCGGAGGCCGCCTGCACACCAAGGGAGTCATGATCCTGAACGGCTACCTGACAAACATGTATGCCAGGGAGATGCCGCTAACCCTCTCGGCCCGGCTTGTTTTTGAACAAAGCTACTCCGAGGTCGAAGGCGACAGCGCTTCTAGCACAGAACTTTATACCTTGTTATCATCACTGGCTGATGTGCCGCTGAAACAGAACCTGGCTGTAACCGGTTCAGTCAATCAAATGGGCGAAGTCCAGGCCATCGGGGGCGTAAACGAGAAAGTTGAAGGCTTTTTCGATCTTTGCAAGGCCAGGGGCCTGACCGGGAACCAGGGCGTGATTATCCCCAAGAGCAACGAGAAAAACTTGATGCTAAAAGAAAATGTAGTCGAAGCGGCCCGCGAAGGCAAGTTCCACATCTATTCCGTCAGCACGGTTGAAGAAGGCATTGAGCTGTTAACGGGTATGAAGGCCGGCAGGCGTCAGGAAGACGGCACCTTCGAAGAAAAAACCATCAACTACAGGGTTGAGCAATTCCTTCGCGAAAATTTCCAGAAAATGAAGCAGCTCGGCAGGGAAGCCGCAGAAGACAAGGCTATAGAAGAACAGGCAGATGAGCGGGACCGGGAAGAGGAAGAATAGTGCGGTTTCCGGCACAGCTGAAAAGAAGGGGTCCGGGAGGATTGATTGAATGAGTGGCTCTACCCTTTACAGCCTTACAAGAGAGGATATACCCAAAGCCGTCGAAACCTTAAAAGATGCTTTTAGTAATGACCCCCTGTGGGAGGAGGTTTTTAAAGGTGATCCTGATAAGAATCAGACCTTGACCGCATTTTTTACCTGTCCTTTGCTATATGGTATGAAGTTTGGAAAAGCCTGCGCAACATCTCCGTCAGCAGAGGGAGTGGCTGTTTGGGTTCCGGGCAAGTATGCTGACATGAGCATATGGGGCATGCTGCGCAGTGGGGCTCTTTTTTACGGAATGAAGATGGGTAGGCAAGCCGTACAAAATCTTGCCATCGTTTCCAAGCAAACCGGCCATAAGCGTAAAAAGCTGATGAGAAACAAGGTCTACACATACTTAGCAATTATTGGAGTTTTTTCATCGAGCCAGGATAAAGGTTTTGGAAGCAAACTCATGGATACAATTAAGCAAGAATGTGATAATCAAGGTCTTACTTTATACCTGGAAACGGAAAAAGAAGAGAATCTACGTTTTTACGAAAAGCATGGCTTTACTGTGCTTGAAAAAATCAATTTGCCAAAACTTGATCTGCCTATGTGGTTAATGCTTCGCAGCCCACAGTAACAAAACACAGGGTGACAGTTCTTTTGCGTTGAAAGCATAGGGCTATAGTTGCCTTATTATTTCTTCATTACTCGGGATATCCTTCATTGAGTTTCCGTAATACACATAGCGTAAAATGCCTTGTTTATCCTTGTTTATCAATGATCATTTGTGCCGGCATACGGCCAAGTTTAACCATACTGACTTTTTGCCCATATAAATCTGCTACTTTATGCTCAGGATCTGGAATGCCAATAAAAGGCATGTGATTATCTTTCCAGTACTTAGCAAAGGCCTCTTTTTCCTCGGGCCCTACTGCAACAACAATTGTCTCTCTTTCTTGAAATAATGAGTAATCTTGACGCAACTGCACCATATGCTTTCGGCAATAAGGTCAAACAAAACCCCGGTTAAAGACTAAAAATATATTTTTTTGACCCCGGTAACTGGAAAGAGTAAATTCCTTTTCCTGCCAATCCAAAATAGTGAAATCTGGAGCTGTTTTATTCAGTTCAATTTCCATTGTTACTCTCCTTTCATAATAACTCCCCTGGTAGCTAGAGTGTTTTTAGTAATTATAAGCGGCCCAATGGTTTGATACTTTTCTAAATTATAAATGCTACAATAAAAACAGTCCACTTTTAAGCAAAACACCAGGAAAAAGTGGTGGGAGTTGAAGGTACAATATTAAAATGAGAGCTTGATTGTAGTTTTGCCTTACGGTATAATTTGCGTATAAAAATTACGTAAGGATGGTATTTATGACTGAAAATCGCTTAGACGCTAGGCTTGAGATTCGAATTCATCCTGAAAAATTACAAATGCTAAAGGATGAAGCGGTGAAAAAGAATACTTCAGTTGGCGGAATAGTGCGAGAGGCAATAGACAATTATTGCGCTGTTTCTGCTGAAGAAAAACTGGCAGCAGTGAGTAAGCTTGCTGAGCTTAAGGCGCCTGTGACAGCCTGGGATAAGATGAAGAAGGAAATTGAAGAGGAGTATAAACCAGGTTGATGAATATATTTATCGATACAAATATACCAATATATGCCGCAGGTAAAGAGCACCCTCTAAAAGACGGGTGTGTTAAGATTCTGAGTGCGGTAGCGTCCGGTGATTTGGAAGCGTATACTGATACCGAAGTATTCCAGGAAATTCTTTATCGCTACTATCATATAAGCCAGATTGATATGGGTTTTCTGGTTTTTGATCTTTTTTCGACAATAATGAGTGGTAATGTTCTGCCTGTTACCCACCGGGATGTGAATCAGGCCAGGTATTTTGCTGAATCTGAATCGGCTGCAGGCTTGTCGCCATGTGATTTTATTCATCTTGCTGTTATGATAAACAATGGTATTGATACGATTGCCACTACAGACCAAGCCTTTACCAGGGTTGATACAGTAAAAGTGTACGCCCCGTAAGAGAGAAGGGCATGGGTTCACAGTAACGCAGGGAATAATATATCAAAGTGATTAGGACTGTAAAACCTTTCTGGGTGACAAGCACACGTAAGTTATACTTCAGAACCTGAATCTATTTCGGCTGATCTTTATTTGCAATCTCCTGAAAGCTCACGCAGGAATGAACCGGAGTCGATGTCCCGTAGTTATTTTACTGAAGAACGACTGAGGAAGTTTATCCGCATAGCAGTTAAGCAAAATCATATAACTTTAAATCGCGCCGCTTGACTATCTCTTTTTTAAGCATCACTGGTAGTAGTTTTGTCAATTCTTTTATGTTTAGTTCAAAAGATCTATACCTGGTAGTGGGCAGCTGATATGGTTCAAAAAATAACTGTTTCGCCAAGGGAAGGTGTTGCCCTTAAGTTGAAAAGGGGACAGCTATTAAAAGTAATTGATTTGGAAGGAGGGCAGGTTGCCGATTTGCTGGCTTACCGGTCAAGTGACTATAAAGAAATTTTATCTACCGGGGCTACTATAGATAATAATGGATCACTTTATATCGGCAAAGGTGATTATCTTTTCTCAAACAGGTATAATCCTTTATTGTTGATTGTTGAAGATACTGTGGGTGCGCATGATCTGCTGCATCCGCCTTGCAGTCCGGAGATGTACAGGGCGCAGTATGTAATTGAAGGGGAGCATGCCAATTGTTTTACAAGCTTCATCAGTGTTTTAAACAAGTATGGCCTGGAAGAGAAAGATGTTGTGACGCCATTTAACATATTTATGAATACCAGGATAAATGTTGATGGTCGGGTTGAAGTTAAAACACCGCTTTCCAAGGCGGGCGATTATATAGTATTGCAAGCGGAAACCGACCTACTTGTAGCAGTTACTGCCTGCTCTGTAGAGGAAAGTGCCTGTAATACATACGGCTGCACTGCTATCGGGCTTGAAATAATTTAAAGTCAACGGGGTTGATATGTGAGCCGTTGATTGGGCAGTAAACTTGATGTAGTTGCCTATTTCAGATTCAATTCTGGACATGACGATTTTACAGAATTGACAAGAGGTAATCAAAAATGCAGCCTATCAACACTGTGCATTAAGCTATCAAGTTATGCCATCTTCATGAAATAGAGTTATTATTTTAGGTCTGATTTAGCTTTTTAATCGCAATTCTGGCAGGCAGTGGGATCCGCAATCAGTAAAATAAAACGGATGATGTGACATTGAAAAATGAACTATTGCCCCTGCTGATCAACCTTCAGAGTGGAAATGAGTTGAAAAGGGAAAACAGCGTCCTGGTTGCCGACCTTGACCTGGCTGCCGTTATCGAAGCCTGCTTTGATTTCGATGTATGCGGGCGTTACGCCTGTCCTGATGTATTTGCCCTGCTGGTTGATGAGCAGCTCGGGAACGATACTAGCCCTGGCCATCTTTAGGATTGAAGAAGGATTTTTTGCTTATTTTAAGAAATTACTTATTTATTACTGTTGCTGTAAAGGGATAGCGATAGGGGGATGCTTTGATGATAATAGAGAATAAAGGCGGTATCTATGCAGTTCTGACAGGCGATATAGTAAAATCAGCTAAGCTTGATCCCGTTAATCTTAAAATGGTTATTCAGAGCATCAAAGAGGGGCAGGCAAGTTTTGGCCAAGTATATCCTGGTGCGATGATTGGACTACCAGACATTTTTAGCGGTGATAGTTGGCAGGTGCTTATGGGACATGAGCATTTGTCTATTAGAGCGGTACTTTATTTTAAAGCCTTGGTAAAAGCGGTTAAAGGCTTAAATGCTGATACCCGTATTGCTTTGGCCTGGGGTAAAATAGATGAAAGTGCTGTTAATCCGGAACGCATATCTGAATCAACAGGAGAAGCTTTCACTCTCTCAGGCAGGGCTTTAGCTGAAATGGATAAATCAAGACGACTGGTTATGAAACTGCCTGATACTTTAATCCAAAATAAAGAAAGTGCTTATTCCTTATTGCCAGACACTATATTATTACTTGAAGAGATTTCCAATCGCTGGACTGAAAAGCAGGCAGAAGCAATTGTTTCCGCTTTGCTTGGAGTTAAGCAGAAAACAATAGCAGCTGAACTAAGTATAGTTCAATCAACAGTAAATAAAAGATTAAATGGAGCAGGTTGGAACAACCTTAGTCAATATCTCGGTTGTATAGAATATCGCCTCATGAGGCGATAATTGCTAAAATTCGCCCTGTGGGGCGATTGTTGTTAGGTGGGTTAAATGGAAAAATATATTGCGGTATTATTTGCAGCTCATTTTATCGCTGACTTCCTGCTTCAGCCTGATAGCCTGGTTAATAAAAAGAGTAATCCTTTCTATTTAATCATTCATGCTGTCATTCATGCTCTGGTAATCTATATATTGCTTCAGAACTGGACAGAATGGCTGCTTCCCCTGCTGGTGTTTGTTTTTCACATTGTAATTGATTATATAAAGCAGGTTAAAACAGGAGGCGCAGATTCTGCAAGGGTCATGTTGGTAGATCAGGCAGCTCATATAGCCAGCCTGCTGTTTATTGTTTTGTTTGCAAAACTAAATTTGCCGATTATTGCTTTTACGGGTATTGGCTACAAGGCAATAATCACACTGGCTACTTTTAGTATAGTAGTGCTTGGTTCCGGGCATTTTATTGGAAGATACATGAAAGAGATTTTTGAAGAAAACGATATGCCAGTCGAGGGTTTAAAAAATGGGGGTAAATTGATTGGTCAGCTCGAAAGGTTGTTGATCTTAATCCTTATTATAATCGGGCAACCTCTGGGGATAGGATTTTTAGTGGCAGCAAAATCAATTCTGCGCTTTGAAGAATCCAAAGTTCAATTGGTTGCTGAATATGTTATTATCGGGACTTTGTTAAGCTTTACCCAGGCGATTGTCTTTTCCAGCCTGGCTGTCTGGGCGATGAACTTCTAACAAAACTGTGTAGAAAGTTAAAAAGTTGTCAAGTTATTGCTTGAAGTAAGGAGGTGCAGCAGACGTGAAATCCTTTAAAAAAGAACTGTGGTTTCAGACCAGAGAAAGAAGAGAGTTTGTCAATATTACTCCCCAGGTCCAGCAGGCCCTTCAAGAGAGCAGTATTCAGGAAGGGTTGCTGTTGTGCAACGCCATGCATATTACGGCCAGTGTTTTCATAAACGATGATGAAGCGGGACTGCATCATGATATGGAAGTTTGGCTGGAGAAACTGGCGCCGGAGAAACCTCATTCGCAGTATCGACACAACGTGTCTGAGGATAATGGCGATGCACATCTTAAACGCACGGTGATGGGCAGGGAAGTTGTGGTAGCTGTGACCGAGGGCAGGTTGGATTTTGGTCCCTGGGAGCAGATATTTTATGGTGAATTCGATGGCAAGCGAGAAAAAAGGGTTTTAGTTAAGATACTTGGGGAATAAACCGGGAGGATGCCTCCATTATGAGCCTCCGATTTTTGTTTAATTAATATCTAAAACAATATATAGTCTGTCATTATTGTAGACAAATACAGCGCTAATGCAAAAATAATAAAATAGTAGGTGTTTTGCAGGCCACTGCAGAACGTTATGCCGGAGAAGAGTACTGCTGGGGAATTAGCCCGTCATTGTCTTGCTTTGAAGTTCTCAAGCACATGCCCCCGGTAAAGCCTTACAGGCTTTTAGATATCGGCTGCGGGAAGGGACGCAACGCGGTGTTTTTCGCTCGTAACGGGTACCGGGTGACTGCCTTTGACCTGGAGGAACAGGGCTTGGAAAAGACTCACCGTCTGGCCCGTAATGTTGGTGTAGAAAATCACCTGAGCCTCTTCCAGGCAGACGTAAATGAGTTTCGTCTTACTGCAGAATACGACATATTGTTTTCCACAGGAGTACTTCACTACCTGCTAGAAGATCGCAGAGAAGAAATATTTCGTAATTACAAACAGCATACCCGCAAAGACAGTCTAAACATGTTTTCCGTCTTCGTCAAGAAACCCTTCATTTCCCCGGCGCCGGAACAGGAGGAAACCGCCAGGGTGTGGCTGACGGGCGAGCTTTTTACCTTTTACTACGACTGGAAAATAGAGTGGTGTACTGAAGAAATCTTTGATTGCAACTCAAGCGGTGTTCCCCACAGGCATGCTGTAAACCGTATGCTAGCGAGGAAGGGTAAGTGATAAGAGATTAAAGTTTTTTATAAACCGGTACCGGTGTAGCCTGTGAACTGTGCTGCCTTCTTTTAGGCATGCAGGAAATTAGGCCTTGAATTATCACCTTTTGCAAGGCCTGATTCCTGTTTACCTTCACAGAGCAACTTCTAGGGATTATACTAAGGGCACGTGCCGGCTTATAGATGTTTTAGCGGGGTGACAGCAGGTGGAGGTAAGCAGTCTTATGAGAAGCAGCATCCTGGAGCCGTGCAGCTTAAAGGGTTTTACCTACCAGTTAGACCCTTATGTTGGCTGCGAGCACCTGTGCTGCTACTGCTACGCTTTGAACCAAGCGGAGACGGACTGGGAAAATGCGGTGTTGATTCACACAAACCTGGAAGAGCGGCTTCCTGGTGAACTTGCAGGTTTAGAGCCCCAGGTGGTCTATCTTGGGATGAACAGCGATCCCTACCAGCAATCTGAAGCTGTTTTATATCAAACAAGAACGGCGCTGCAGCTTTTAGCCGATCAAGGTTTTTCCGCCTCAGTGTTGACAAAAGCAGGGCTTATTACCCGTGATACTGCTCTGTTCAAAGCCATGCCTTCACCGGCAGCCGGCATATCGGTGGCTTTCACAGACGAAAGTACGAGGAAGTGTTTTGAAAAGAACGCTCCCTCCACGGTGGACAGGATACATGCTCTTAAAAAGATGAAAGAAGCGGGAATCAAGACATATACTTTGATATGTCCGGTTATCCCTTATATTACTGATGTGGAATCATTACTTGAGCTGGTGGCACCATGTTCTGATGAAATCTGGGTTTATAAAATGGAGATGAATACTGTCACAGATCCAAACTGGCAAAAATTTAGTTCTGTTATTGATCTTTATTATCCTCATCTTTTAGGGAAGATCAGGGAAGTAGCCTTTTCGCCAAACCACGATTATTGGAGAAAAATAACGAAGTTACTGGAAAATATGCAATCAAAGTTTGGCTCCAATATAATTATTAAAGTGTGAGCACTGCGAAGTTTAAGTGCATACCTGGAAAACTGTTAAAGGAGTAATACCAGTGAGGATTATTAAGAGGGGTTGACAGCGGGGCAGAAGCAGGTTAATATAAGCATACCGGCGGTCGGTATTTTAAGTGGTCAGGGATTACTATGAGAACGGAGGCCGCTAAAATGGCTGAAACACTGAGAAAAGACAACCGGAAGCATGAGTTTATGACTGCAGCCCTGGAACTTTTTTATTGGAAAGGCTATGAAAATACGACGATCAAGGATATCATCGATGAACTGGGTGTTTCCAAGGGCGCTTTTTACCACTACTTCGAGTCCAAGGAAGATATAATTATTGCCATCGCCACCGAATTTACCCGCCGGGCGGGCGGCATTGTAAAGGAGATTTTTGAGCGTCCCGGCCTGACGGCGGTGGAAAAAATGAACCTTGCTTTCGAATCGCTCAATGAATATAAGATCAGGGAATCGGAATGGCGCACCAAGTTTAAGGGAGCAATCCAGAATGATGAAAACCTGAAGCTGCAGAATATGATCATCAATTCAATGAAGCGGGAGTTAAACGGCCTCTATGCCGGGCTGATCGAAGCCGGGGTCAAAGAAGGGGTGTTTGGCGATCCCGTTGAAACTATGGACATGGCCGAATTTCTGCTTGATATTGGCTTTAGCCTGACCGGGGCGCTGCATGACTTGCAAAACAGCTACTATGACCGGAAACAAGGTATCAGTTACGAGGAGTTCCTGGAAAGGCTGGACCGGAAAGTCTATTTTTATGAAGTAATCCTGGAAAGGATGTTACAGGTCAGGGAAGGGAAAATTGACCTGCGCGGTCCGGTAATGAAACGGGTCCGGATGATGGAGTAAAAAAATTTACCCCAATACATACCTACGGTCGGTATGTTTAAGAATAAAATGTTTGGTAAATAATGCTTAATGTGACAGAACCACACCCTGTCACACAAGGCACACGGAAGGGAGCGGATATTCATGGAAGAAGTCGGGTTTGTAAAGCTGCTTAAGGAAGTCGGAAGTGAAGATTTACCTGCTGCCGGAGGCAAGGGCGCCAACCTGGGCGAGATGATTAGGGCCAGCCTGCCTGTTCCGGACGGGTTTGTGCTGCTGGTTGATTCATACCGTGAGTTTGTTGAGGCCAATGGACTGGAAAAGCACATCGAAAAGCTTTTAGCCGGGCTGGCGGAAGGAGCAAATGAAAGCAGTGACCGCGCTGTTTCAGCTGAAGGAGCGCAAATTCTTAAGGAAACCACGGAGGAGATCAAAAGCCTGTTTGCCGTGGGCAAAATTTCGGAAAGACTCAGGGAAGATATCGACCATGCTTATGAAGCGCTGGGCCGCCCCGAGGTGGCCGTTCGTTCTTCGGCCACGGCTGAAGACCTGCCGGGGGCTTCTTTTGCCGGCCAGTACAGCACCTATTTAAATATCAGGGGGGAAGAGGAGCTTTATGAAGCCGTAAAAAAATGCTGGGCTTCCCTGTGGAATGAGCGGGCCGTTTCTTACCGGGCCCGTCAGGGCATTGGCAGCAAAGACCTGGCCCACGGGGTGGTGGTTCAGAAGCTGGTTGACTCGGAAAAATCGGGGATCATGTTTACAGCCAACCCGGTTAACGGCCGCAGGGACCAGATCTCGCTCAGTTCATCCTGGGGCCTCGGCGAAGCGGTTGTTTCCGGCGAAGTCGAGCCGGACCAGTGGGTAATCGACAAAAAAAACGGCCGGGTGATCAGCGAATATATCGCTGTCAAAAAAGTAATGACGGTAAGAAAAGAAGGGGGCAGCGAGCTTGCCGGTGTTGAGGAACACAGGCAAACCGGAGTTACTCTTAATGAAGCGGAAAGAAATGAACTGCTCAAGCTCGCCCTGAACGTGGAAGAATACTTTAGTTCTCCCCAGGATATCGAGTGGGCTTATGAAGGGGGCAGGTTTTACCTGGTCCAGACCAGGCCGATTACCGCTCTTTTCCCCGTCCCCGAGTTCCGCGGCGATGATGACCTGCGGATCTATGTCAACATTAACATGGCCTGGCAGGCGGTCAAGGATCCCTTTACCCCGTTCGGGATCGATCTTTTTGAAGAGCTGACCAGGGACCTGGTAACCAGGCTCAGCAAGGGCAGGCCCAAAAAAGAAGAGCTTAAACTGTGGTGGTTCCATAACCTGGCCGGTAGGATGTTTGCCGACATGACCGATCTACTAAAGGTAGAGCGGATTCAGAATAGATTAAGACAAAAATCGGTTGACCCGCTTGACAGGGAGCCGATGACGACAAAGGCACTGGTGCAGGTTGCGGAGCAATACAAGGACGAATTGATGGCCGGCAACAGGGGAAAACCAAACTTGAGAAAGTTGATTCATCCTGGATTGGTGGGACTGATGCTTAAAGCTGTGGGCAAGGCTATGTACGGTGCTTTCAACCCTGTAAAGGGCAGGGAAAAGGCGCTAAAAATGGCTGAAGATACGATAGCAAACCTTGAAGAACAAAGCCGTTACCTGAAGACGGTTGAAGAGCGGCTTAGATTTATCGAAAATCATACCGGGTCCGCTTTCATGGGGGTAACCATGGGTTTTGCTTACGGTGCTGCGTCATTTCGTTACATGAACCGGGCCAAGGAAATCCTGGAAAGATATAAGCTTGACCCTGCCGATCTGGATTTAGTAGGCAAGGCTCTCCCCTACAATGTAACTACGGAGATGGGAATGGACCTGCTTAAAGCGGCGAAAAATCTCGATGAGAGAAGAAAAAGAGCTGCTCCCGGTGAGGAAGAGGTGATCGCTTTCCTCAACAAGTATGGCCACAAGTCTTCATTTGAACTCGATGTGGGGACAGCAACCTGGGAAGAAGCACCGGGATATATCCTGGACCTGCTCAATTTCTATATCGACAACAAAGATTATGATCAGCGCATTGAACGGTTTTACCGGGAGCAGCAGGAAGCGGATGAGGCCATAGAGCGGATCACAGAAAAACTGAAAACGGCAGCCGGCAGGAGGGTTGCCCGACGGGCCGGAAAAATGCTCCGGGCTTACCGGCAGCTTTTCGGCCTGCGGGAAGTGCCCAAGTTCTACGGTTCTAAGGCTTTCGGCATCTTCCGGGCAGTAATGGTTGAAGCCGGTGAAGAACTGGCCGGAGCAGGCCGGCTGGAAGATAAGATGGACATATTTTTTCTGACCCGGGAGGAGATTCGCACCCACCACGATCTAAAGTCCCTGGTGGAGCAGAAAAAGCCTGAGTACTTCAGGGATTTAAACCGTCCTGCTCCCAGGGTTCTAACCAGTACCGGGGAAAGCGTCTATGCCGTAATGGACCAGGTGGCCGAGAATGCTTACCGGGGTATAGCTGTTTCGCCAGGAGTTTACGAGGGCAGAGTTAAAATTCTTGCCGATCCTGCCGAAGGGGATAAACTTGAAAGTGGCGATATATTAGTCACGGTAGCCACCAACCCGGCCTGGACTCCGCTTTTCTTGCGAATAGGGGCCCTGGTTATGGAAACGGGAGGAACCATGTCCCACGGCTCGATTGTGTCGCGGGAGTACGGTTTGCCGGCGGTGGCCGGGGTTGCCAACATTACCACCGAACTCGAAGACGGCCAGAAGCTAAGGGTGAACGGAGAAACAGGTATCGTAGAAATCCTGGATTGAGCAAAAAGGAAGGCATTATTTAGCTGGCTTGATCCAGCAAGCAGCCTGGCAGGCCGGGAACACGAGCCGGTTATATATCAAGCTCAGCAAGGGTACACAAAGTAATATATGCAGGGAAAGGGATTGGATATGAACCATAAAAATGTCGCCATTTTATTCATCAGTATCGTCATCGCCATGTTCGGCTACGGGATAGCCTATACAGTCCTGCCTTTTTTCATCGAGGAAATGGGAGGAGGAGGGGCCCAGTTCGGGACCCTGCTGTTCCTGTTCGGGCTGATGCAACTACTTTTTGCCCCGGTATGGGGGAAAGTTTCCGACAAGTACGGTCGCAAATCGATCTTGCTGATCGGCATGATCGGCCTGGGCAGCGCCATGGTTTTCTTCGGTTTTGCCACTGAAATCTGGATGCTTTACGTGGCCCAGGTCGGCTCAGGGATATTATCGAGCGCCATGCTGCCGGTATCAATGGCCTACATCAGCGACAGCAGCGGCGAGGATACAAGGAGCGGAGCCATGGGCAAGATCGGGGCCGCAGCCGGGCTCGGGGTAATAATCGGGCCCGGTTTTGCCGGCATCCTGGCAGGGGTATCGCTTACCTTTCCCTTTTTTGTTGCCGCCGGGTCCTGCCTGCTGACCTGTATCACCATCCTTCTCCTGCTCCCTGAGTCCCTGCCCCCGGATAACCGGTCAGAAAAAGTGGAAAAGATCAGCTTGATGGAAGTGAGGGGCATGGGCAAGGCCCTCTATACCCCGATTGCCCTGGCCCTTGTGATCGCCTTTGCCATCAATTTTGGCAAATCAAATTTTACCGGGGCTTACGCCCTTTTTGCCGCAGGCAGGTTCGGTTTTGGCACCGAAGAAGTGGGTACCATCTTGATGGTGACAGGCCTGATTTACGCCCTGGCCCAGGGAATTGTGGTCGGCCCGCTGACCAAAAAAATAGGCGAAGGGGGCGTAATCAAGCTGTCCCTGGCCGGCAGTGCGGCCGGTTTTTACCTGATGCTGCTGGCGGTCGACTATATCAGCATGCTGGTCACAGTGGGGCTGTTCAATCTGTTCAATGCCCTGCTTAAGCCCTCTACCATGGCCCTCATATCAAAGAAGACCAACATTGCCCAGGGCTCGGCCATGGGTATCGCCGAAGCCTACATGAGCCTGGGCCGGATGATCGGCCCCCTGTGGGCCGGGTACATGCTTGATGTCAACCTCAACCTGCCCTACATCAGCGGGGCCGTGCTGTTCCTGGCCATTTTCCTGGTAAGCCTGGTGTTGAAAGATAAGCTTAAGTAAATCTATTTCGACGAGGGGCAATGTTTTACCCTTACCGGTTGGAGGATATTGCAGGTAACAATATCTGAGAGGAATTCAGTTAGACTTCTCTTATCGTTAAACTGCGAAGCAAGTTCGGCATACACAGTTTCGGATACAATCAGGCGGTGTCTTTTGCCTTGCAAATTTAACTGTAACAGTGATTGCTCCATGTTTTGCGGGTCTGGAAGAAGAATATAAAAAGAATATTTGTATCAACGGTGATTGTCATTGACCACGTAACTCCCTGATCAAATCATCGCTCTTTGCTTCCCGATTTAAAAAGCCGACATATTTGTTAAACCTGTCATCATCCTGTTTTTTTTCGAGCATATAACCGGTGCTGGTTTCTTTGATAATAATATAATCACCGGTTTTGATGCCAAGCTTGTCTTTTATAGTTTTGGGAATGGTTAACTGCCCTTTGGCGGTAGCTTTTGCCCTGGCCATAATTTCTTACCTTCTTGTAAGGAATTTATCCCTTACTAAAAGACAAGCTATATGGGTGTTTGTGTCAAGCCTCAACAGGGCAGGTTAAATGAGGATGATTAGGGCATGATCATCCTTTAGCGAAAAGAACTGTCAATGTTGCGGAAAAGTAAGGTAATGATTCTTTACTCTGCCAGCAGGCAATGCTTGAGAGGTCCTGTCCGGATAAATGTTATAATTAAATAGATTCACAAAAAAATGATGAAACTTTTACTCGAAGAGTTAAATAACCGTATAAGCTGATCCAGACCTGGAAGTCTCAACTAGTTTAAACCTCATTTTCCTATATAATTCATCACTTTCACAACTGGATTGGCCGACCAGTTAAGAATCGGGGGATTGCTATCAATGTGTCAGTACTGCCACCAGCACGGCGAGGGAAAGAAATGGTACCTCAAGGCCGAAAACTATGCCGAGCATTTACTGAGCGACATCAGGCGCAGTAAATATATCGAGCATTTTTTTAAAGACCCGCAGCGCTTAAGGAATAGAATTGAGCTGCTTGATACCTTGAACCGGATGCCGGGTTTTGTCCAGGCGGTTATTAAGCCTGTGATCATCGGGCGGATGAGAAAAATGCATTACGGTCAGGTGTTGCCAATCGAGGATGTGGAAGAGATTTTTGGCTTCGT
This sequence comes from Syntrophomonadaceae bacterium, assembly GCA_007130825.1. Taxonomy (GTDB): domain Bacteria; phylum Bacillota; class Dethiobacteria; order DTU022; family DTU022; genus B1SED10-74M. The sequence goes on from SLRT01000164.1 coordinate 15,797, forward strand.
TAATACGGTAGTTCGCCTGCCCTGCATCTGCCGCCAGGCTTCCCTGGGGACCGAGAAGCGCTACTGTTACGGCTTAAGCCTGGTTCCTTCGGAGCATTCAAAGTTAAAAGAAATCGTGGAGGCAGTCGGGGCCGATTACCTGACCGGGCCCGATGTAAAGGGCTTAGAGACCGTCCCAAAGGAAGAGGCTTTACAGTGTTTCAGGGAGCTGGAAAACAAAGGCCTGATTCATTCCGTCTGGACCTTTCTTACCCCTTTCATCGGCGGGATCTGCAACTGCGACCGTGACTGCATGGCCTTTAATGCTACTGTGATGAAGGCGCTGCCGGTGATGGCAAAAGCCGACTACGTGGCCCAGGTTGAACCGGAGCTCTGTAACGGCTGCCGGAACTGTATCAGCGCCTGCCAGTTCGGAGCGATTAAATACAGCCTGGACCGCAAAAAGGTTGCCATAGAGCCCCGGTTCTGTTATGGCTGCGGGGTCTGCCGCGCGCACTGCGCCAAGGAAGCCATAACCCTGACCGGGCACCATGAAGTCCCGGCTGCAGCCGGGACCAGGTAGCTAAAATTATATGTCAAGACCTGAACCCTACTGCGATAAACTATGGTATTATTTTCTTGGCATAAAAGCAAAATATTTGTTACTGTTCCGGGCTCAATATCTGCACCCTTCCCGTTTCACCGTTGATCCTGATTTTTTGTCCGTCTTTAAGCCTGGTGGTAAGATTTGTAACCCCTGCTACCGCCGGGACTCCGTACTCCCTCGCTACTACAGAACCATGCGATATTGGCCCTCCTGTTTCCATGATTAAACCGCCTATCTTCAGGAATAGTGGTGTCCATGCCGGATTGGTGGCTTTTGTGGCCAGGATTTCGCCTTTACCCAGTTTAACCCCTTCTTCGGGATGCATTAATAACCGCACTTTGCCTTCATAAACCCCCGGAGATACCGGTATCCCAATTAATGTGTCTTCTTTCTCCTCTTCTTCCAGGGTTGAATAGATGCTTTCTCCAGTGCTGGTTATGATGCGGGGTGCTGTTCTTTTCAACTCCCTGGCGTACTCTTCTTTGTTCTTCCGCACTAAATCATGCAGTTTTTCACCAGTCCTTATATCTGCAAAACTGACGAAGAATACATCCATTTCATCCTCCAGCCGGTCCCGGGTTGTTAACTCGTCTCCAATCTCCTTTAATACACCCCGGAGAATGCTGAAGGCCCGGGTCAAATAATACTTGGGCAACTCCCTTACACCAAACATTTCCCGGTAATCCCTTAAAAGCTTCTCTACTTGCCGGGCTTGCTTACCCGCCCCTTTTTGCTTTAGCCGGTCGGCTATGCTCACGATTGCTTGTTCAGCTTCTTCCCTGGCTTTGAAAAAGCTCTCCAGCCCTTCATCATAGCTTTGATAGTCGATATAGGACTGGATAAGATCTACTATATAAGTCGGGTTTTCTTCCCATTTGGGAACTCCCAGGTCTATTTCAACAGAGGAGCGGTGTCCGTATTTTTGCAAAAATTTCTGGATTTCTTTATTGCCGGAACCGGGCTTAACCCCTTTTTCGGCCAGGGTTTTAGCTATTCCAAGCAACTCCATGCCCATATCCGTGGTCACGTTGTAGGGTAAAGCTTTTTCTACTTTATATAATTCGGAGACATCATCCAGGTATTTTCTCATGATAGTTTCAGCCTGCTTCATATAGGTGGAAGAAACCACTACGTAAAAGACCACTTCCCACAGGCTAATAAATAGATTTAGCGCCTGCCTTTCAATGAAGTTTAGTTTGTCTTCCGCGGTTTTAAGATTTCTGCTTTCTTCTGCAATGGCTTTGATCTTGTTTTCACCGTATTCTATCGCTTTAGCCCTGGCCTTTCGGGAAAATATCTTGCCGTACATAACTTTATGCAGTGTGGTTATGATAAATTTTATGACCCAGGGGTCAATTTTTGTAAGCAGTTTAAAAGCTGAACCTGAACCTTGCTTGCCTTCCAGAATATCCTGTTTATTTCTTTCAAAAACTTGTAATAACGCTTTTGTGGTGACCGGATCTTTATCGTTGGGGCTGCCCTGTAATTTTTGGATAAACCTTTGGTTTCTAAGCAGTCCTGTAAAATCAACGAACACCCGTCTTGCTGCGCTTTTAATCCAGGGCACCTCTTTGTTTCTGTAGCCCCGGTAGATCCGCTTGGCCATACTGCTCAGCATTTCTTTTAGCATCGCTTCTCCGATTGGAGTAAAAGGTTCCTGCATTGCCTGTGTATAGAGGTTGAAGTTGAGGTAAACCCTAAAACCCTTGTCTTCATCTAGGGGCTCTGGCAGGGGAAATAAAGAGGTGACCGGCCTGGTCTGGACAAGATAAAATCGGCCGCCTGAGTAAGCCCACTCTATATCTTGCGGTGCCTTGAAATAGTTATCTGCCTTTTGACCCAGTTCCAGTAAAATCGCTACTTCATTTTTGGTTAGTGTAGCCTGTCCTTGTTTTTTTTCAGGGACATCGACAAGCTCAGTGCCCTTTTGCTTTCTTATCACCATCACTGCTTTACTTGCAATATTCTCCTCTATTACATTCCCGTTAACCTTATCGATGAGCCATTGATCGGGGTTTACTTCTCCTCCGACAATTGCCTCACCCAAACCCCAGGAAGAGTTTAGCAACATCCGGTCTCTTCTGCCGTTAACCGGGTTGACTGTGAATAAAATACCCGACTTCTCGGCATTAATGAGCTCTTGCACCACCACCCCGTGGGCCAGTTCCTTGCTCTCAATCCCCTGCTTTAACCTGTAGGAAAGGGCCCTGCTGTTCCAGAGAGAGGCCCAGCACTTTTTGATGCTTTGATAAAGCTCTTCATGCCCAGTTATGTTTAAATAGGTGTCATACTGCCCTGCAAAGGAGGTGCCAGGCAGGTCCTCTGCTGTGGCCGAGGAACGTACAGCTACTGTCGGGCTATCTAAAGCCCGGTATATGTCTTTTATTTCTGCAAGTACGTCACCTGGGATTTCTCCAGCTACAAATAACTCTTTTATTCTTTTTGAAGCCTCTTCTATCTGCTCAATATTATGGTCCTCCAGGCCGGTTAGCAGCTCACTAATCTTTTTCTCCAGGCTGTTTTCAGCTATGAATTGTTTATAAGCTCCGGTCAAGACAACAAAGCCACCGGGCACGGAAAGGCCGGCTTTAATCATCTCACCCAGGTTGGCCCCTTTACCTCCCACCCCGGGCAGATCTTCTTTGCTTGTGTTTTCCAGCAACATTACATACTGATATTCTCCCATTTTTTACTCTCCAAATTCGTTTTTGTCGTTCACCCGGAGGATATCGAAGCCCTGGCCTGCAGGATTTAGTAAATGAGCTTGTAATAAGCGGTCCTGCGGGTTACCTGATAAGAAATATACTTAATAAGGGTTTCCTGAACAAACCCTTTTTTTAATAATCAATTTAAACGGCAACTGGAGACAGTCGCATCTTTAAACTGGAAAGCATAGCTTTAAAAATTTTACCATAATAATCCGGCATAAACTCATTTTATTGGATCCCCAGGTAGTCATTTCCTTGCTCAACATAGCTGCCATCCAGGAACAATATTGTTTCTCATCACAACGGGGATAAAAAGTGAGCCCTTCACCCTGTTTTTACCTGCCAAATAACCCAGGAAACTTTAAATGGGATAAGCTTTTTATAACCTAAATTCAGCCACACTTCGGCTATTTTGAGGCATCTGTCTTGAAACAATACCAGCACCAAAAAACCTCAACAAGTTCCCAGCCTTCCCGGCCGTTTTAGTATTGTCTCCTGGCCGCAGCCTCTCCGGGCCCAAAATAAAAATGCACTTATCCTCATACTGCTTCAACTCTCATCTTCTTCCTTTCTTGTGCATGATCAGCTTCAAAGATTTCATTCCAATTCATAAACACCATCCATTCTTTAAAGCATTGAAGTGCCAATAAACACTTTAAGCTTATATCCACCATCTTCAAGAAGATATTGATCATAAAGATGATCTAAATTTAACTCATCGGCTTTCAATTGGCACTCCTCGAAAATAGCCATCCATTGATCATAAGGGAACAAACCAAGTATATGGACCTCGTGATGGACGCTCAACTCACCATCCTGGCGGACCAAATAGATAATGGTGGCTTCATAGGTGCTGTCAGATACGATATGGTTGTTTTCAAACGCTGTAATGTGTATGTTTTCTTTTTCACCGGAGTAGGCAAAATTATTCTCTCTGAAATCCTCTTCCATTTGGGCAACCACAAGCAATATGCCTCCGGGTTTCAAGTGGCAGGAGGCATTTATGATCGTTTTTTTCAAATCCTCAATGGTGGTCATGTACATGATGGAATCTGGAATAATAACTACATCAAATTTTTTGTTTAAATCGATGTTTCTCATATCACCCGTTATATAGGTTACTTCGGGGTTTCTTTTCTTCGCCAGAGCAAGCATCCCTTCGCTTATGTCCGCCCCTGTAACCGAAAAATGCTCTTTGAAATGAAAATCATGCCCACCCGCACCACAGCCCAGGTGTAGCATTGTTAATGTTTGGGCAGTAATACGGTTTTTTATAGCGTCAACATAGATAAGTGCCTCTTCTTCATAAGTTTCAGGAGGGGCCAGAATATCATCGGTCCAGGCAAATTCATTATAAGCCATCCAATTCACTCGCATTCACCTCTTATTAGTTTACATTCAAACACCTTTATGCTGGCAACTAGCCTACTTCGTTGCTTTTCTTTCAACAATAGTTGACAGTAAACCTTCCTGTATCAATAAACTGCCGGACTGCAGCAGTAAAGAATGCATCGATCGGTCACATCACAGTTGATAAAAATGAGCTTCTCCGCCTACTGTAACGGGGCGAGCTTTCCCTCTGCAGGTCCAGCAGGGCGACACGAAAACACATCTATAACGGCTCTGCCACAAGGTGAATACCAAGCCCGTTTCCCACCCCGATATTGATTGCGTTTTTTCTTCCATTACCACTATCAACCTCCCACAAACCATAAGGATTGGCGCACCATGCCTCGCGCTCAGCTTAGAGCCTTTCTAACACAGCAAGAGGCACATTAACACAGTTACTGCAGTCAATACCATATTTTATAAAGCATCCTTTCCCAACAACCTCCTCTTCCTTAATCAGAAGAACAGTTCCATCCGATCCCCCATAGACAGCAAAACTATCCCCAAAATGTAGGGTAGCAGGGCAAGAAGGGTTTTCGCCGGGCTGTAATTTTGCTGTCTTAGCTGAAAATGAACAAGGCCAGAACAAAGGGCAGCCTTAGCCTAAATCTTTATTTTCACTTTATCATAAAAACAGCATCTATAAACCGTTTGAAAAAGAAATCACACCTTCAATATTATAGAATATTTATGTAATTGACGACGTAAATATTGACTTTTACTACCATTTGCTGGTATAGTAGCCGCACAACAGGCTATCTTTTTATTGATTGTATTAACAGGCTGGTAAAAGAATAAATGTGCTGGTAGCTTCCTTGAGGCAGCCATTCACCAATGCCATAGTATAAACAAACTTAAGATAAAGTAAAAATTCTAAACCGGGCAATCTTTTTCTTATCTGTAGTGATATCATCACAGCTGTTAAATAGGTACTCACAATAAAGGGGGAACCAGCTATTCATGACCATTTTAAAAGTATCAACAAAGTCAAAGCCAAATGCTTTGGCAGGTGCAATAGCAGGAAAAATTAGAGAAGAAGGAAAAGCTGAAGTACAAACAATCGGTGCAGGAGCTTTAAATCAGGCAATTAAAGCAGTAGCCATTGCCAGAGGTTTTGTAGCTTCCAGTGGTGTGGATCTTGTCTGTATCCCCGCTTTTGTTGATATTGAAATTGACGGGGAAGAGAGGACGGCAATAAAATTAATCATAGATAACAGAAAGCATAATTCTTGCACTTCTCCGTAGATTAGAAACTTCATACGAATTCATCTTCTTTGTATGTAAAATATTAACACTGGAGAACTGCGGGAATGTAAAACCGGGCCTGTTCCTAATTCAGTGCAGCAATTCAGCAGAATAAGCAGTCGCCACCGTTAGACGGACTTGAACAAGTGCGGAAATTTTCCTGCCAGCCAGAAGCGGCGCCCCCAGGCGCCCATCTTACCCTGTAGCAGGGGCCTCCAGGGCTGAATACGGTTAAAGCTCAACAACAGCATGGTCACCGGGTCAATGGACAGGCAGCAGTCGACCGGGTCCTCCGCTGGATCCTCAATATTTAACCGGCCATCGTCAAATGCAAAGACCGCGCGCGCACCGCCCCGAAGCCTCAGATCGAACCGGGCCTGGAGTCCTGCCGCGGACCGCTCGTCAACCATGTAGGTTAAAAGCGGCAGTATGCCTCCCAGGGCAATGGTGGCTTCATCTTTCGGGATCTGCCAAGTTAATCCCGATGCTTTGGCAATATCATAGCCATGAACCAGCACTTCCGACAATTCCACGGCCAGAAGCGTGGAAGTGGGCACTTTTATGCCCTGGAAAATTTCCATTTCAGGATTGCCGTCAAGGCTCCTAACGTAGGTTAAAAAGTCTTTTTCACCGGCTGTAAAGCTATCTGCTAAGATTTTGGGGTCACGCTCCGGGTTTGCGTTAAGGACGGAGGTATGGTCGGAATCGACGGCTGGCGGATCGGACTCACCGCGGGCTACCGCGAGAAAGGATATACTGCTTGAGGACAGGTGTGCCGCCGTTTCTCCAACATTCCAGGTGCCTATAGCCGGCAGAGAGGGATCATTAACCTGTCCCAGCATCTCGACATATCTTTTCCCCGCTTTGTCCAAAGCATTACAGAGCTCAGGTATTGTCGGGCCGCCAGTAAAACTCACCTGATCATCTCCCCTCTTAAAACTAGACTGCCCATCTTAATCTAATCATTTTCTATAAGCCTGAACAATCGCTCCGACCGTCTTTTTAGGCAACAATCCCGTCGCAGTCTGTTCAGCTATTGACAACCTATCGTAGACCTGCCTGCAAAATTAAAGTGTCCAGCAATATAATACAATCTGTTTACTCTAAACTCTTACTTCTACTCATCCTTAAGAATTCCTGCTATCAATGATATTATTTTCAGACATTTAAGTATTCACACATTTATTATCTGGGGAGTTTTGCTTATAAATTATTTTGGGGTAGTTCATTAGCATCTAAAAGTATATATTTCTGATCCAGCATTTTGGATTTTTCAATAACCTAGATCTACTGGTTATACGTTACAGTATTTTTCTTGTACCTTTTATAGTAGCGAATAAAGATAATAATTCCACAGGCTCCATAATATACCAACAACCACCATGATTATCAAAGCCCAGGTAAACTTTGGTCTCATAATATCTTTACCTATGGTTTCATCATGAAGCCAGTTTCATCATGAAGCCAGTCGAACAATAGCATTATGCCTCTCCTTTCAAGTTAAAATAATAATGAATTTGTGCTTTTAATCAACTCGTAAGAAGAATGTAATGAAAAAACAACCTGTTTGTAATACTCATGTAAAGTTCAGATTATATAATAGAAAGTGAGTTGACCCCCTCTTTTTAAATATATTCGTTGGGCACAGTTAAACACTGTGCCCTCTTTCTTTGCTATTAATAGTCCTTAAGCCTGTGTCAATCGAGTATTTCGGCACGCTAGTAGCTGCCAGCCGGTAAAATTAGATTAAACCTTGCTCTCATTGACCCTTAAAATATTTTTTAAGGGTCCTTTATTTAAACTCTGTAGTGATCGCTTCTATACTTGTCAAATCTGATCTAGCAGAGATTTTAACAAAGGTTGCTTTTTGCCATGCCAGAGGATAAATAATTATTAACTGCAATCATTACTACATAACATATTCTAAACCCCGGGGATAAATGGTGGAGTATAGCTGAGTATGTTATCAAACATAATACAGTTTGCTTGTCTTAATAATTAGCGTCTAACTTTAGTTCCTCCATAAAAATATCCACTATTTGCGGATCAAAGTGTTTGCCTCTTTCCTTTTTGATATAATTTTATGCACTTTCTTTGCTCCATGCTTTACAGTAGGGGCGGTTACTGGTGAGAGCATCATAGACATCGGCCACAGCAAAGATACACGCTGGGAGAGGTATGTCGTTACCCTTTAATCCGCGGGGATAGCCACTTCCATCCCATCTTTCATGGTGGCAGTATGGTATATCTAAAGCCGGCTTTAGATAATCAATAGGATCGAGCATATTATAAGCATAAACAGGGTGCCTTTTCATTGCCTCCCATTCTCCTTTATTTAACTTACCTGGTTTAAGTAGAATAGAATCGGGAATCCCTGTTTTCCCTATAAACGGCAGCCAAGAATGCTTCATTGTTACTTCTTTGTTACTTTATTCCTCAACTTAATATTCCCATCCGAATCAACATGAATATTTTTTCTAGACAAAACCAACCAGACCATACTTTTTAATTCTTTAGCTACTCCTACAGTATAATAAATAGCTTCTTCTTCAGTTCTGATATTTCCGGGCATATCTTTTGCACCAAAAACTGCCGGAATCCACCTGATGATTAAATGCCACTTAACAGGAGTGTTAATCCACTCTTCGCCTTTTAGGACAATAGGGATTAACAGCCGTCGTACCATCCAAAGCATCTTTTGCTTTGATGGTATTAGCACCTTACTTTTTTCACAGGTCGCTGTGGAGTCATCGAGCCGTTCTCTCGTCCTGGTTATTTGGGGCAAATTTGCCTGGTGGGAATTTTGTGGTAATATATTTTTAGGCCCTTAATCCTGAAGGGCTG
>SLRT01000122.1 GCA_007130825.1 Syntrophomonadaceae bacterium
CCCGGCCGGGATCTGGAGCAAAAATACCTGCATCAACAGCTGCCATGGAAGCAGTTGAGTGAAGATTTAAACCGCTACCTTGCCGGCGAATTAGTCGACTGGGATCGCTATCCTCTTGATACCAGAGGTTACCGGCCGTTTACGGCCGCTGTTCTTGAAGAAGTACGCCGGATTCCTTACGGCCGCGTTTCTACCTACCGGGAGTCAGCTGAAAGAGCCGGATATCCGCTGGCCTGGCGGGCGGCCGGTCAGGCGTTGAAAGCAAACCGGCATCCGATCCTGGTCCCCTGTCACCGGGTAATCGCCAGCGGGGGAAAATTAGGTGGTTTTAGCGGACCTGCCGGCTGGAAACAAATGTTACTAAAAATTGAGGCGGGCAAAGATGGAGGCGGGTATGGTTCACATTTTAACCGGCAATGAACTGAAATGATTTTACTCAATTCTTTAGCGGTTCACTTAATCAGGTCCAGTGAAATTTTAATAAAAAGATAATGACAATTAAGATATTCTCAGCTATACTGAACAAGGCTTTTATTGATGATAATTAAATAACTCTAGTGTAAACGGTGATTTTATCTGGCTGTCTATTATTAGCCGGAACGAATGGAGAGTGAAGGAAATGAAAACAGCGATTAAACCCGGTCGCTTTTTGATACTGCTCGTTTTATGCCTGTTAATACTTGTTTCAGGCTACTGGGCATTTGAAAATGCGGTCGACAGAGAAGACGGGATCAGGCGCGGCCTTGATATAGCCGGAGGACTTTATGTGCTTATGGAGGCGGTGGAAACCGAAGACCGGGAAGTGGACGATGATACTATTGAACGGGCGATTACAATTATTCGTAACAGAGTCGATGAGCTTGGAGTTGCCGAACCGGTTATCGCTCCCCAGGGAGACGACCGGATCCGCATTGAACTGCCCGAACTGGAAGACGTCGAACAGGCCCGTGAGATTATCGGCAGAACGGCGATGTTGAAATTTGTCGGGCCTGATGGAGAGGAAATTGTTACCGGAGCCAACCTGGTCCAGGCCCGGGCGGTAAGGCAACCGGAAGTTTCTCCCACCCCCTTTGTCAGCCTGGAATTTGACCGGGAAGGGGCCGTGCTGTTTGAAGAGGCAACCAGGGAATTTTTAGGTGAGACTATTGCCATCTATCTTGATGATGAAAAAATTTCCGAACCGGTCGTCCGGGCGATCATCAGCGGCGGGCAGGCTACAATCGAAGGAGATTTTGATTTTGAAGAAGCCGCCGAACTGGCCTTGCTATTGCGCAGCGGTTCACTGCCGGTGGAACTGCGCGAACTTGAATCCCGGCTGGTTGGTCCCACCCTTGGCCAGCGGACCGAAGAAGTTGCCGTTTATGCTGCCGGTGTCGGTCTGGCGCTGGTTTTTCTTTTCATGGTTATCTATTACCGGGGAGCGGGAGTCATTGCCGGAGTCGCCCTGGTTTTTTATCTTTCCCTTGTCTTATGGGCCTTGAACTACCTGCCGACTACCCTGACTTTGCCCGGTATTGCCGGCCTGATTCTTTCGATCGGCATGGCAGTCGATGCCAACGTGATTATCTTTGAAAGAATTAAGGATGAACTGCGTTCGGGACGGACGCTGCGCAGCGCCATAGAAAGCGGTTTTCAGCGGGCTTTCCGGGCTATTCTCGATGCCAATGTAACTACCTTGATTGTGACGGTTGTCCTGTTTATTATCGCCAGCGGTCCGGTCAGAGGTTTTGCCGTTACCCTGTTTATCGGGATTGTTTGCAGTATGTTCACTGCTATAGTGCTCACTCGTTTACTGATGCGCCTTGCTTTTAAAGCCGGAGTAATTCGAAGCGGGGCTTACGTGGGGGTGAAAATATAATGATTAATTTTATCGGCAATTACCGGAAAGCATACCTGCTGTCGCTGATCCTGATCGTGGCCGGGATAATATCACTGGCTATTTTTGGACTGAACCTGGGTATCGATTTTACCGGGGGCACAGTTTTTCAGGTGACGCTTGGTGAGGATTTTTCCATGGAGGAAGTAGAAGCAGCCCTTGAACCTTTTGAAGAACTTGAGGGGGCGGCGATACAGGTGGTCGAGGGAAGAGACCTGGCCGGAGCCCCGACCGATGAAGGCCTGATCATCAGGGGGCCATATATGGGAGAAGAACGGCGCCAGGCGGTAATGGAGGAATTCCAAAACCGTTTTCCCCAGATGGACATGGAGGATTCAAGAGAAGAAAGTGTTGGCGCTGTAATCGGCGCGGAATTAACCCGTCAGGCGATCTTATCCCTGGTAGTGGCTATATTGGCCATGGTTGCTTACATTACTTTCCGCTTTGAGTTTAGGTTTGCCCTGGCCACGATATCTGCCCTGCTGCACAACATAATTATCGTGCTCGGTATTTTTTCCGTCCTGCAGTTGGAAATAAACGTTCCCTTTGTGGCGGCTATTTTGACTGTGTTTGGTTATTCGGTAAATGATACCATCGTCATTATGGACCGCATCCGCGAAAATATAAAACACAGGAAAAAAAGCGATTATGCTGCAGTGGTTAACCACAGTATCAATCAGAACCTGGTGCGTTCAATAAATACCTCTTTGACTACATTATTTGTGCTTGCTGCCCTGCTCTTTGGATTCCATTATTTTATCGGCAGCCTGGACCTGGTTGTTTTCGTGGTCGCTTTAATCCTGGGCGTATTCGTCGGCACCTATTCATCAATTTTTATCGCCAGTCCCCTGTGGCTCAACCTGCAGGACTATAATTTCAAACTAACCCGCCGTAAAGCGGCGTAACCCCGGTATAAGCGGCAGCGGATCTGTTCTGCTGCCGGGCCGGGAAGCTCTGGTATACAGAGAAAAAAAGAGTTATTAATCCCGAATTGGGATATATCAACATATACAAGGTGGGATTTTAATGAGTTCTTTATATCTAATTCTCGGTCTCGTTTTCAGCTTGATCATTGCCCTTGTGGCCATTGCCAACACCGAGCCGGTGACCGTCAATTATATATTCGGTCAGGCCAATGTACCGTTGATTCTTTTGATCCTCGGTTCAGCTTTTGCCGGCGCCCTGGTAATGGGCCTGTTCAGCCTGTTTCGCAGTATCCGCAGCGCTTTTACTTTTCGCCACGTTCGGCAGGAAAAAGAACAATTGCAGAAACAGGTTAAAGACCTGGAGGAAGAAAAGATTTTCCTGGAAGCTGAATTGAACAAGGCTGTATCTGTGCCCGAAGAACCGGAAGGAGAGGTTCGGGAAAAAGATACAGAAGGTGGGCAAACGACTCCTGGTGAAAATGAGGAAAAAAAGAACAATAATCAACAAGCAGAAGAAAATGAAGAAGACGCGGACGATAATCCTTTATGAGCCTGAGTGTTAAGCAGTGGATATGGCCCGACCACGATCAAGATCAGGCTGTCGACCTGGCCTGCAAGCTCGGCCTTTCACCTGCCCTGGCCCGACTGCTAATTAATCGCGGGATCACCGATCCCGGGCAGGCCCGGGCTTTTTTATACCCTTCTCTGGAACAACTTCATTCTCCATGGTTGATGCTGGGTATAAAGGAGGCAGTCGACAGGCTGTTTAAAGCCCTGGAGCAAGGCGAAAAAATTGTTATTCATGGCGATTATGATGCAGACGGCATAGCTGCTTCGGTTATTCTGGTCGAAACCTTACGCGGCCTGGGAGCCACAATCGATTATTATCTGCCCAGCCGGTTTGAAGAAGGATATGGTCTGCATGTTCAGTCTTTGAAAAAGATTATAGAAGATAACGCAGCGCTGGTGGTCACTGTTGACTGCGGCATCAATGCGGTTGAAGAAGTAAGTTATGCCGCCGCGAACGGACTTGATGTGATCATTACCGATCATCACCAACCGCTGAACAATCTACAGGGTGCCGTTTCGGTGATCAATCCCCGGCAGGAAAATTGTCCCTATCCGTTTAAAGAGCTCGCCGGGGCGGGGATCGCATTTAAGCTGGCTTCCGCTGTGGTGGAAAAGGCCGGGGGTTCTTTTCCGGATCACCTGTTTGATCTTGCCGCTCTGGGAACTGCCGCTGATGTAGTTCCTCTGCTCGGGGAAAACCGGGTTATAGTTTTTTCCGGCCTTGAGGTCCTGCGCAGGCAGCAACGGGTCGGTTTTAGAGCATTAATCGATGCAGTCAGCCTTAATGAAGAACATCTATCCAGCACCGCTCTTTCTTTCGTTCTTGCGCCGGCAATTAACGCCGCCGGACGTATGGGCGAAGCTCTTCCGGCGGCAAATTTATTGCTGGAAAACGATGCGCTAAAAGCCGAAATATTGGCCGCACAGCTTCACCAGGCAAACCTGCTGCGCCGCTCAACCGAACAAAAAATAATGCTTGAAGCAGATGAGGCTGCAGCTAATTTATTGGCGGAGGAAGATTATAAAGTAATAACCCTGGCTGGAGAAAACTGGCATCATGGAGTTATCGGCATTGTGGCCTCACGTCTTGTTGAAAAATATAATCGCCCGGTTTGCCTGGTCGCTCTTGAAGGCGATCAGGGGCGCGGTTCGGCGCGTAGTATTCCCGGTTTTGATATCACTGCCGCCCTTTCTGAATGTTCAGAAATCCTGGAACGTTTTGGCGGCCACGGACAGGCCGCGGGATTCACGATCCGGACCGGTTATATCGGAGAGCTGCGGGAATGTCTTAACCGTTATGCCCTGCTTAAACTGGACGACAGCCACCTAACCCCGCGGCTTTATATTGAAGCTGAAATCGAGCCGTCTGAGATTCAACTTAATTTAACCACCCAACTCGAAAAGCTGCAACCTTTTGGTATGGCTAATCCCGTTCCCCTTTTCGGCAGTCGTCAATGGATGGTGCAATCCTGGCGATTGGTCGGAGGGGGTCAAAAACACCTCAAGCTTAATCTGAAGAAAGACGGTCGAACCCTGGAACCGATCATTTTTTCCGGAGCTTTTTTGGACCAGCACCTGGAAAAAGGACGATGCGTAGATATACTGCTTAAATTAAAAAACGGGTTTTACCGGGATAAAAAAACATTGGAAGCTGAAGTTAAAGATTTATGTTATTGCGATAACTTTAGATCCGGCAGTTTCGAACTTATCGATCAGCGAAATTGTAAAGATCGCCTGGCCCGGCTGAAGGATATTTGCGAACGGACCGGCGGTCAAACCGTCGTTTTTGCCGCCACCCGTTCCCGTTCAGAAAAAATTCTAAAGGGTTGTTCCATACCGAATCCGCCAATTATTATGACCAACGGCTTGATCGACGAAAGCATAGAAATACCACAGGAGCATGGTCCGGTTGTTTTTTTCGATCTGCCTCTTTATGCAGGCGTGTTGCAACATATTTTTCAAAAAGGGTTTAAAAAAGATCCCGCGACTATCTACCTTTTATATAACCGGGATGATTTAAAGCTTAACCGTCGTTTGATGGAACTGTCCCTGCCATCTGAGCATATGCTTGAAAAAATAGTAAATATTCTTGGCGGTGCAGAAAAAGCCGGGGACAGCCCGGTTTTTCCAGGATCAGCGCAGACAGGTATCGATTTTAAACCTGCTCCAAGCTTTTGGGAGCGAGCGGGAAATATTATGACCGAAACCGGTTTGCTCCATGCCGGTCGTTTAACGCCGGAATGGAAGGAGATACATAAAAGCTTGCCGTCCTGCCTCGACTTCTCTCCCACCTTCCGGGCCACTAAAGAATTACAGCAGCAATGTGAACAGTTTCAGAAACTACTCCTCGAAGCGCCCCTTGAAGAAATAGCCTCCCTCCTGCATAAACTGACCGGTGATTAAAGTGAACATGTAGAAATTAATACCTTTTTTTAGTATTATAGAATAGTAATATACAAGATATGAGAATCAGGGGTTTGATAATAAGGACCTCAACCTGAACAGGCCATAAAACCGCTCTGTAGTTTTATGGTTAACACATACAGGAGATGTATAATGTAAGGATATATACTCAATCATTTCGTCTCCTGGACACAATTCAAATTAATTTCCCGGGGATTGGATAAAATGGTTGTCAAAGAGAAAAAAATAAACGAACTGAAAAAAAGAATACAACGCTACTACCCCGATCAGGAAGATTGGGAGCTGGTTGAAAAGGCTTATCGGTTTTCTCTAAAAGCCCATTCCGGTCAGCTTCGCGAGTCGGGCGAATCATATATCACTCATCCTCTCGGGGTAGCCTTGCTCCTTACTGAATTAGAGCTTGACCTGGTGACGATCATCGCCGGGTTGATGCATGATGTGGTCGAGGATACCCCCGTTACCCTGGAAGAAATACGCCAGGAGTTCGGGGAAGAAGTGGCGGCCCTGGTCGACGGCGTCACCAAGCTTAGCCGCCTCGATTTTACCTCCAAGGAAGAGCAGCAGGCGGAAACCCTGCGCAAAATGTTTATCGCCATGGCTGAGGATATCCGCGTGGTTTTGATCAAGCTGGCCGACCGCACCCATAACCTCAGGACGTTACGCTACCTGAATACCCACAAGCAAAAAGAAATAGCACGGGAAACCCTTGAAATTTACGCACCGCTGGCCCACCGCCTCGGGATTTATATGATCAAATGGGAGCTTGAAGACCTGGCTTTTCGCTATATGCAGCCTGCTGAGTATTTCCAGCTGGTCGATAAACTGGCCAAGAAAAGACGTGAGCGTGAAAAATTCATCAACCGGATTATCTGGATCCTGCAGGACTATTTATCCGAAGCGTCGATAGAAGCTGAAATCCAGGGCCGCCCCAAGCACCTCTTCAGCATTTACAATAAAATGAAAACCCAGGGCAAAGATTTAAATGAAATTTATGACCTGACCGCTATCCGCATTATAGTCGACACGGTTAAAGATTGTTATCATACCCTGGGCATCGTCCATACTATTTGGAAACCGATACCGGGCCGTTTTAAGGATTTTATTGCCATGCCGAAGCCGAACATGTATCAATCCCTGCATACCACGGTCTTCGCCGCTGAAAACGAACTGGCTGAAATCCAGATCAGGACATGGGATATGCACCGCACCGCAGAATATGGCATTGCCGCGCACTGGCGTTACAAGGAGAAATCGCCGGAAGCTGAAGTGCCGGACGAAAAGCTGACCTGGCTGCGCCAGCTTTTAGAGTGGCAGCATGATTACCGTGATGCACGGGATTTTATCAAAGATCTAAAAGGTGAGCTTTTTACTGATGAAGTTTTTGTTTTTACTCCCAAAGGCGATGTAATTGATCTTCCTTCCGGTTCGGTCACCCTCGATTTTGCTTATAAAATCCATACTGATGTCGGTAACCGCTGCACCGGGGCCAAGGTAAACGGGCGCCTGGTTTCGCTCGATTATCAATTAAAAACCGGTGATATGGTTGAAGTGGTCACCTCGAAGAAGGGTTCACCAAGCCGCGACTGGCTAAAGCTGGTAAAAACCTCTCATGCCAAAAATAAAATCCGCAACTGGTTTAAAAAAGAGCGGCGGGAAGAAAATATTGAAAAAGGCCGGGAAATGCTGGAAAGAGAGATCCGGCGGGTCAATGTTGAGCAGCGCATAGCGCTTAAAAGTGACCTTTTAGAGGATGTCGGACGCTCTTTTAATATCCACTCGGTAGAGGATCTGTATGGTGCGATCGGTTACGGCGGAGTTACGGTTAACCAGGTGATCAGCCGCCTGCGCGAGGAATATAAACACAAGTATGGCGAGCAAGAAAAAGAAAAGGCTTTGCCGGAACTTAAACCGTTAAAACGGCCGAAGCAATCCTCAGTCGGTGTTTCCATCGATGGCATGGCCAATATGCTGGTCCGGGTTGCCCGTTGCTGCAATCCTGTACCCGGTGATGACATCGTCGGTTTTATTACCCGGGGGCGCGGTGTTTCCGTGCACCGCCGCGACTGTCCAAATCTTGCTCAACAGGCGATTGACAAAGACCGCTTTATCAAGGTCTCCTGGGAAGTAGAGCCCGAAGCATCTTATCCGGTAGAGATAGAAATCAGCGCCGATGATCGCAAGAACCTGCTCGCCGATATTATGGCCTCAGTAAATGAGAGTAAAGTTGATATTACCGCTGTCACGGCGCGGGCGGATAAAGACCAAGTTGCCACCATATATTTGACCCTGGTAGTCAGAGATCAAGTTCACCTGGATCAAATTATGAGTAAAATAAAAAAAATCAGGGAAGTATATGAAGTACGCCGCTATGTCTGTGGATTGAACAACTAACTATTTATAGTTCTGATGCGACTTGAAACGGAGGCTACTGATGAGAGCTGTGGTGCAGCGTGTCCGAAAAGCCGGCGTTGAAGTAAGCGGTGAGACTGTTGGTGAGATCGGTCCGGGGCTGGTGGTATTTCTCGGTGTTGGCCGTGAAGACAGCCCTGCTGATAACGATTACCTGGCGGCTAAAATCGCCGGTCTGCGCATTTTTGAAGACGGAGCAGGCCTTATGAACCTATCTGTGCAGGAAAGCGGGGGGCAAATTCTTTGTATATCGCAGTTCACCTTGTATGGTGATTGTCGTAAAGGGCGCCGCCCCGGTTTCTCTGCGGCGGCGCCGCCTGAACAAGCTGAAAAACTATATGATCACTTTTGCCGGAGCTTAAAAAGTTACGGATTAACCGTAGCCACAGGAAAATTCCAGGAAAACATGCGTATCCTGGTTGATAACGATGGGCCGGTAACCATACTGCTTGACAGCAAGAAGCAGTTTTAAGACAATCAATAGGAACGCCCGGGCAATCAGTAAGCAGGCGGAACAGCTATTTTTATTTTGGAGAGGAGCTCGAAGATGAACTACAAAGCACCACGGGGAACACGCGACATATTACCTGACGAAGCAAAAAAATGGCAATATCTTGAATCAAGCTTTCAAAAATTCTGTGCTCTCTATGGTTTTGGCGAAATTCGCACCCCGGTATTTGAACAGACCGAGTTGTTTGCCCGCAGTGTCGGAGAAGACAGCGATATTGTATCCAAGGAAATGTATTCTTTCAAGGACCGCAGCGGGCGTGAACTGACCCTGCGGCCCGAACTCACCGCTGCCGTTGCCCGGGCCTATCTCGAACATAATCTTGGTGAAAGGCCCCAGCCGATCAAACTCTATTACCGGGGGCCGATGTTTCGCTACGATCGTCCCCAGGCCGGGCGTTACCGTCAATTCCACCAATTTGGTCTTGAAACTTTCGGCGCTGATCATGCCGCTGCCGACGTTGAAATAATCGCTTTCTGCTACAATTTTTTTAAATCACTGCAGATTGAAAACCTGTCGATCGAGCTAAACAGCGTTGGTTGTCCGGTCTGCCGCCCCGGTTTTCGCCAAAAACTGGTGCCTTTTCTGGAAGAACTGGAAAGCGGGCTTTGTGAAGACTGCCGCAGGCGCTATAAAACCAACCCGATGCGGGTCCTTGACTGTAAAGAAGAAAGCTGCCGTTTTCTGGTTACCGGAGCACCGCGCATGCTTGATCACCTCTGTTCCGGTTGTGAAGATAGTTTTGCCAGGGTTAAAGAACTGCTTTCCAGGCTGCAGATACCCTTTAACCTCAATACTCAGCTCGTTCGCGGGCTTGATTATTATACCCGCACAGCATTTGAAATAACTGCCGGAGGTTCGGGCGCCCAGGCTTCATTATGCGGCGGCGGTCGTTATGATCACCTGGTTGAGCACATTGGCGGTCCCCATGTTCCCGGAGTGGGGGTGGCTTTTGGGGTGGAAAGGATCATGCTGGCCATGGACTGGAGTAAAACACTGCCCGAGGTGAGTCCTCCTGTGTTTATTGTCACTGCCGGCAGCGGGCTTGAAGGAGAAGCCCTGGCCCTGGCCGCTGATTTACGTAAAAACGAAGTGGCCGCCGAAATAGATTTGCTGCAAAGAAGCCTTAAAGCCCAGATGAAATACGCCGGGCGGCAGGGTTATAAATGGGTGGTAATTATTGGTGATAATGAAATCAAGCAGGGAATTATAAGCCTGCGCAATATGGAAAACGGCGAGCAAAAAGAGATGCGCCGCGAATCCCTGCTTAGCGGCCTTGCTGCCCAAAACAGCGGACCGGTTGAATTTGAAGATGCTTTCAGTACACAAACTGATGCGGAAGCATTTTTTCAAAACGGAACAGAGAACGCCCAAAAAACGCATTACTGCGGGGTTCTTAACCCTGAGCACGTAAACCAGGAGGTTAAGCTTGCCGGCTGGGTGGGCAAGCGCCGCGACCACGGCGGCTTGATTTTTATTGATCTGCGTGACCGCAGCGGTTTAATCCAGCTGGTCTTTGATCAGCATGACGGGCTTGAACTTTTTAAACTTGCTGAATGTCTGCGCAGTGAATATGTTGTAGCTGTCGAAGGAGAGGTGCTCAAACGTTCTGAAGAAACCATCAATCGTTCTCTGCCTACCGGTGAGGTTGAAGTTCGGGTCAAGGGAATGAAGATATTAAACACTTCAAAAACCCCGCCTTTTTATATCGAGGATAATATCAATGTCGATGAAAATTTACGCTTACGCTACCGTTATCTTGATCTGAGGCGGCCGGAAATGCTCAAACGCCTCCAGCTTCGTCACCGGACGGTAAAACTGGTTCGAGACTATATGGACCACCATGATTTCCTGGAAGTCGAGACTCCGCTGCTGACCCGCAGCACACCGGAAGGGGCCAGGGATTTTTTGGTGCCCAGCCGTATGCATGGCAGTTCTTTTTATGCCCTTCCCCAGTCACCCCAGCTCTTCAAACAGCTGCTTATGGTCAGCGGTCTTGAACGTTATTTCCAGATTGCGCGCTGTTTCCGCGATGAAGACCTGCGGGCCGACCGTCAGCCTGAATTTACCCAGGTCGATATTGAAACTTCTTTTATCAGCACCGAAGGTCTTTTTGCTCTTACCGAGGGATTGGTTGCCCGGCTCTGGAAAGAGATCCGTGGCATTGAAATTAAACGGCCTTTTTTACAAATGCCCTACCGGGAAGCTATGGACCGGTTTGGAACCGATAAACCTGATTTACGCTATGGCCTGGAGCTGGTCGATATCAACGATTTAGCGCAAAAAAGTGAATTCAAGGTGTTTAACTTCGCTCTTGAAAACGGCGGCGCGGTAAAAGGCCTCCGGGTGCCTGATGGCAAGCGCCTGAGCCGCAAGGACCTAGATGATCTGACTTTGCTGGCCCGCCAGCTTGGAGCCAAAGGACTGGCCTGGACATATGTTGAAGAGGAGGGATGGCGCTCACCGATCAGCAAATTTTTCGAGCAGCCGCTGATCGAAGAAATCAACAGGAAGATGGAAGCTGAAAGCGGAGATGTTTTACTTTTTGTGGCTGACCGCTGGGAAACAACATGCCAGGTACTCGGTCATCTCCGCAGCCATTTTGCTCCGCCGGTAACCTCCGCTCAACCTAGTTTTCTCTGGGTGGTTGATTTTCCACTGTTTCACTATAATGAAGAAGAACAGCGCAACGATTCAGACCACCATCCCTTTACAGCGCCCAGGGATGAAGACATGCCGTTGCTGGACAGTGATCCTCTCACTGTCCGGGCCCGGGCTTACGACCTGGTTCTTGACGGAGTGGAAATCGGCGGAGGAAGCATGCGTATACACGACAGCTCCACCCAGGCAAAAATATTTAAATTGCTCAGTTTATCGGAAGAAGAAAGCAGGGAAAAATTCGGCTTTTTGCTTGAAGCCCTGGCTTATGGAGCCCCGCCACACGGCGGCATTGCCCTCGGTCTCGATCGGATGGTTGCCCTGTTAACCGGGGACGAATCGATTCGGCAGGTTATCCCCTTTCCTAAAACAGCTACCGCAAGCTGCCTGATGACCGGGGCCCCTTCCGCAGTATCTTGCAAACAGCTGGAAGAACTAAAGTTAAAGCTGCAGCAGCAACAGCAGGAGGAGGATAATGAAAAATAAAACAGCCTCGGCGCAGCTGAAGGAGTATTTAGGGGTAAGCGCATCTTGCCACATTGGTATTTTTATGCTATGGTAGTTATGTAAATAGTGAATCAATTACAAGTATAACCCTGCTGTGTTCGTGGCAGCCGATTAAGTTTTGAGCCAACACTGATCAACCGGGAGCCTGGGCTTCAACTGCGGCGCAGAAGCCTTTGCAGAGAGGACCTGTAAAACAGTTGAGAGGGCACCCACCTTATGGGGGAACAGTTCAAAACCAACGGTCTACGGCACGGCGGGGTTTTTTTATGCTTTTTTGCATGCTATAATAAAGCTTGTTTGACGTCTATTTCAGCGTAACAGGGAAGGAGGTGAAGGTATTGACCGTTGAAAATATTTATCGCTTAATTAGCCGTGAACTGGATGGTGGAGCTCATCCGGGCGATCTCCTGGAACAGATTGAAGAGTTGGAAATGGACCAAAAAGTTGAATTGATGCAGCAGTTGTCAGACCAGCATGCATCCCTTGTTTTTCAGGAAATGGAAGATTTTGAGCAGGCAGAGATCATCAGGAACCTGGACCGGGACCGGGCAAAGACTATCTTGACCGATATGGCTTCCGACGATGCCGCCGACCTGATTGGCAAGCTTTCAGCGGAAGAAACACAGGAAATGCTGCAGCTGATCGATGCGGAAGAGCCTGCAGACTTCGGAAATTTGCTCAAATATCCGGAAGAAAGCGCCGGCGGTATCATGACCACCGAGTTTATCTCCCTTCCGGCGGATATTCCGGCTGAAGAAGCTATCGAACGATTACGGGAAATAGCTCCGGAAGCAGAAACGATCTATTATGTTTATGTCGTTGATCAGGAAGGCCACCTGATTGGTGTGCTTTCACTTCGTGATCTGATTGCCTCCTCTGACGGGACCATACTAAAAACGATCATGCGCAGTAATGTGATCAGTGTTAATGCCAGCCTCGACCAGGAAGAGGTGGCCCGGGTCGTATCAAAGTATGACCTTTTGGCTGTTCCGGTCGTCGATGATCAACACCACCTGCTCGGTATTATCACCGTCGATGACGTAATCGATGTTATGGAACAGGAGGCCACGGAAGATATTTACCGATTGGCCGGGGCCGGCAAAGTCGTTGATATGGAGTTGACTGAAGCGCCTGTTAGTAAAGTGGTCCGCCTTCGCCTTCCCTGGTTATTGATCAGCATGGTCGGCGGTTTTATTTCCGGCAGCGTTATCGGCGGTTACGAAAGCACCCTGGAAGCGATTGTAATTCTCGCTGTTTTTATCCCGGTTATTATGGATATGGGCGGTAATGTGGGCACCCAATCTTCGACTATTTTTGTTCGCGGACTGGCTACCGGGGAAATAGACAGTGCTGACGTATGGCCTTATTTTTTTCGTGAAATACGCATCGGCATCACCCTGGGGGTGATTAGCGGACTGATTATTTCAGTTGCAGCATATTACTGGCAGGGCAATCCTTATCTCGGCCTGGTGGTAGGCATTTCGATGCTGGCCACGATTAGTGTGGCCGCTCTGATCGGCACCCTGGTTCCTTTAATCTGCAGCAAGATCAATATTGATCCGGCAATCACCGCCGGTCCTTTTGTGACCACGATTAAAGATGTTACCGGGCTGATGATATATTTTTTTATTGCCACCGCTTTCATCGACTATCTGCGCTGAAAGTGTAATTGTAAACTGGCTTCCCTGGCATGAAATAAAGCTGGCGGCTAATTTTCGCATCCGGAACTCCAAATCACCCTGTTTTCCTTGTTTATCCACATTAATTGCCGGTGACTTAAAACCAGCCGCCGGAGAAAATGTTGCCACTGTAAAGAAGTCAGTGTTTTTCAGAAATTAAAATACATATATTAACAATTAGCGTTGGATTAGAGGGAAAAGATATGAAATTCCCTCTTTTTTATATATTTTTTTAAAAATATAAGCAGAAATATGTAAAAAGGGGTTGCAATATAGAGAATAGTGGTGTAAAGTGGTGAAAAGTGGTTGTAGATTCACTACATGGGGGCGAACAGGTGTTTACAGGAGAATATCATCATGCTCTAGATGGAAAGGGAAGGGTGATTATCCCCTCTCGCTTGCGGGAGGGGCTGGGGGATAGTTTTGTGATTACCCGCGGGCTTGATCACTGTCTTTTTGTTTACCCTAACTCCGAATGGGTTCGCCTGGAACAAAAAATGAAACAGCTCCCCTTCACCAGGAGAGATTCACGCGCTTTCATGCGCCTGTTTTTTTCCGGGGCGATGGAAGTGGAGGCCGATAAACAGGGCCGGGTGCTTATACCGCAGAATTTGCGGGAATATGCGGGAATTGAAAAGGATGTCATGTTTATTGGTGTATCAAACCGGGTGGAAATATGGAGCGAACCGGCATGGAAAAAATACTTTGGTGAAGCAGACGGCAACTATGAAGAGCTTGCTGAAAAATTGGTCGATTTTGACCTGTAAAAGTGGTGTTATGCCATGGTCGAACTGCATCTTCCGGTTATGGAAAAAGAAGTGCTTGGTTATCTGAATTGCCGGGATGAGGGGATCTATGTCGACGCTACGGTGGGAGACGGCGGGCATGCGGAAGCAATTTGCCGCAGCCTTGCGCCCGGCGGGAAGTTGATTGGTCTGGACTGGGACGATGCTGCCCTGAAGAGGGCCGAAGAAAGGCTCTCTGCGTTTTCCGGACAGGTAAGTCTTGTTCATGCCGATTATACCCGACTGGAGGAAGTACTCAAAGAAAAGGGATTTTCCCGGGTCAACGGTATCTTAATTGATCTGGGAGCATCAACCCTGCAGTTGATGGATGCAGAAAGAGGTTTTTCTTTACACCGGGAAGGCGGACTGGATATGCGCATGGACCGCCGGCAAACGGTTACAGCCAGGGAAATTGTTAATAATTATTCTGTTGAAAAGTTGGCTGATATTTTCTTTCGGTATGGCGAAGAACGCTGGGCCAGGCGTATAGCGGCCAGGATAAAGCATGAAAAAGAACAAACCGGGCCGATTACCGGCAGCAGTCGTTTGGCGGAAATAGTCAAGGAGGCAATACCGGCTCGCTATCGCCGCCGGGGCGGCCATCCTTCCCGGAAAGTTTTTCAAGCGCTGCGGATTGTAGTTAACCGTGAGCTTGATAATATAGCGGAGGTTTTACCGCAGGCGGTTAAATGCCTTATGCCGGGAGGACGGCTTACTTTAATTGCTTATCATTCGTTAGAGGATCGCCTGGTAAAAAATTTTTTTCGGGAATGGGCCAGGCGGTGCACCTGTCCTCCGGACAGGCCTTGTATATGTAAAGGGGAAGCTGAAATAACCATCCTCACCGCAAAAGCAGTCAGACCCGGTGAAGATGAAGTGAACAGAAATCCCCGGTCGCGCAGCGCGCGTTTGAGGGCTGCAGAACGCCTGGAAACTACAGGGCGGAAGGAAGGTGAGTAAAGTGCAGCAGGCACGAAAAGTATCTAAGGCAAACCGGCCGGCTACGCCGGTTCAACCAACCAGAGGGCCGTTTATACGACCGCAACCTGAAAAGCGGTTAAAAAAAGCAAAACTGCTTTTAATCGTGGCGACCTGTTTCGTGCTCAGCCTGGTTGTGGTGGCCCAGTATTCATCGTTGGTTATCCTTAACTACAGGCTTGGCACTGCTCGTTCTGAGCTGGTGGCAGTCGAAGAATCTTCGCGGATGCTGGAGCTCGAAGTCGCACGGCTCGCCTCGGTCAGCCGGATTGATGAGATTGCCCGGGAAGAATTGGGTATGGTTGAACCTGAAGCTGACCAGGTTAGGGTTTTTTCGGCTGCTTTAAGGGAAAGTAATCGGTCGGGAGAGTGAAATAAACATGGCTGATTTTACTGTAAACCGGGCCACCGTAAGGCGAAGAGTGATTGCTGTTTTTATTATTACTGTGCTTTTTACCCTGCTTTTGATTGGCCGGCTGGCCTGGATCCAGATTGTCCGCGCCGATGAACTTTACGAACAAGCCTGGAGACAGTGGAGTCATAATGTTCCGGTCCAGACAGCCCGCGGTGCGATTTACGATCGCAACAATAATTTGCTGGCAGGCACTACTGCGGTGGATACGGTAGCGGCTGTTCCGCCACAGGTGCAAGATCCGCAAACAGCAGCAGAAGCGTTGGGACCGGTTCTAGATATGGAAGTGCAGAGGATAAAGGAGCTTATCACCATGGAGCGCAGCGCAATTTATATCAAGCGAAAAGTAGATCCGGAAACATCTGAGGCGGTGCGTGAGATGAACATACCGGGTATTATATTTTTCAACGAAGAGAAAAGAGATTATCCGCGCGACAACCTGGCTTCTCAACTACTCGGTTTTGTCGGTATGGACCAGGGTTTAGCCGGTTTGGAATTTTATTATGAAGATTATTTAAGAGGCGGAGAGAGCAAAATGTTTTATCCTGCCGACGGACGAGGGCGGCAATTACCGCATCATTTTGACCGTTTTGCTTCACCCCTGGACAATTATGATTTACGCTTGAGCATTGATGAAACGATTCAACACATCGTAGAAAAAGAGCTGGAAGTTATCATGGCCGAGGCTGCCCCGGAGCAGGCCATGGCCGTGGCGGTGAATCCGCACACGGGAGCAATAATGGCGGCGGCGGCCAGGCCCGACTATAGCCCGGCCAGTTATGAAAAGTATGATCCGGAAAGTTGGACATTGGCTCCGTTTAACGCTTCTTTCGAGCCCGGTTCTACTTTCAAGATGGTTACCGCAGCGGCTGCGGTCGAGGAAGGGTTGTTTGACTCCGATGAAATTTTTCACTGCACCGGTTATGTTACCGTCAATGACCGCCGGATAAACTGTTGGACTTCAAATCGGGGCGGGCATGGAGACATCAGCTTTTATGATACTGTCGGCGGTTCTTGTAATCCCGCTTTTATTAAGTTGGGCGAGCGGTTGGGCAAAGAAAAACTTTTACACTATATCGAAGGTTTCGGGTTTGGTCAACCCACCGGCCTGGATTATCCCGCTGAAAGCAGGGGCATGATTTTTAAACCCGAGCAGTTTGGGCCGGTGGAACAGGCGACGACTGCATTCGGTCATGGCGTGTCGGTTACTCCCATCCAGCAGGCGATGGCAGTAACCGCCATGGTCAACGGGGGCTACCTGCTTAGACCTTACCTGGTAGAAGAGATCCGCGATCAGGACGGTGAAATCTATTTCCAGCGTGAGCCGGAGATAATCAGGCAGGTAATTTCTGAAAAAACTTCCGCTCAGCTGATCGACATGATGGAAAGCGTTATTACTGAAGGCACCGGGACAACTGCTGCCGGGGATAATTACCGGTTAGCCGGGAAAACAGGGACAGCCCAAAAAGTGGGGCCGGATGGAGAATACAGGACCGATCAATACATTTATTCCCTGGTTGGCTTTGCTCCGGTTGAAGAGCCGCGGATAGTTCTCTACGTGGCAGTGGACGGGGTGACCAAAGGGCCGCAGTATGGAATGTATACAAGCGCCCCACTTTTCAAAAGGATCATGGAGGACACTTTAAATTATATGCAGGTTGCTCCCTCAGAAAAAACTGATCGCAGGGAAGAAATTGATTAAAAGGAGCAGATATTCGTGATGCTCAGGGGAACTGAAATAATTGAGGCCTGCAGCGGCAAACTGTTACAGGGGAAACCCGAACAACAGCTATCAGGATTTGTCATTGATTCGCGACAGGTCAAGGCCGGTGACTTCTTCATTCCCTTTGCCGGTGAGCGAACAGACGGGCACCTCTACATCAAGCGGGCCGGTGAAATGGGAGCGGCCGGAGCATTCCATGAATTGCGCCAGGCGCCCGACCCGGCGATTCATCCCGATTTTCTGCTCATTGGGGTCGAAGATACACTGAGCGCACTGCAGCAGCTTGCCGCTGTTTACCGCAAACGCTTTGATCTTCCGGTAGTGGGAATTACCGGAAGCACCGGAAAAACGACAACCAAAGATTTTATTGCCGGTGTTCTTTCGGCAAAATACAATGTCTTAAAAACAACAGGCAACCTGAACAATGAAATCGGCCTGCCTTTAACTTTATTGCAGTTGGAAAAAGACCACGAGGTGGCTGTACTGGAAATGGGTATGAGTGCCGGTGGTGAAATCAAAACTTTGTGCGAGATAGCCTCGCCTTCGATCGGTGTTATTACTAACATCGGTGAGGCCCATATTGAGCTGCTCGGTTCAATAGAGGCGATTGCCGAAGCAAAAAAAGAACTTTTAGATTACCTCGGCTCAGGCGGGGTAGCCATTTTGAATGGTGATGATCCCCGCCTCCTTGATTTAGGTAAACGCTTCCCGGGAAAAGTATACTACTATGGCTTTAACCAGGGCGATATAAAAGGCTTACAGTTGTCTCAAAAGGGAGAGAAAAGCTTTTTCCGGGGGCGTTTTCCTAATAATTCCGAAGGGTGGTTTGAATCACCCTTACCAGGACGGGAGTCGGTCAGTAATGCCCTGGCGGCTCTTACCGTCGGTTATATCCTTGAACTGAGCCTGCCGCAGATGCAAAAAGGGCTAAAAGCAAGTCAGTCTACGGCCGGCCGGTTCCAGGTTTTGCATAATCAGCAGGGTATGGTTGTTATAGACGATACCTACAACGCCAATCCCAGTTCCGTCAAAGCGGCCCTGCGGTTGCTTGCCGATCTGGGCGGGCAGAAAACAGTGGCCGTGCTCGGTGACATGCTCGAGCTTGGCGATTCTGCCCGGGAAGCGCATTTAGCTGTCGGACGTTTTGCGGCGGATTGTGGTCTGGGCTGTTTAATTACTGTGGGTGAATTGGCCCGCGAAATGGCCAAAGGAGCAGGCAGCGCCGGGATGGCCAATTATCCATGCGCCGATCATGATCAGGCGCTGGCCGCTTTAAAAAAATTGCCCCTGGACAAAAACTGGTCTGTGCTGGTTAAGGGTTCAAGAGGGATGAAGATGGAAATAATTGTGCAGTCCCTGGTCGGCGAAGAAGGAGCGGGATGATAATGGTTTTAAATCTGTTGTTGGCGATAATTATTACCTTTCTGATTACCGTTATTGCCTCGCCTATTTTTATTAAACACATGCGCCGTTTGCAATACGGCCAACAGATCAGGACGGTCGGACCTACACAGCACTCGATAAAGGCCGGGACACCGACCATGGGCGGGATTATCTTCATTGTTTCCGCAGTGGTGGTCAGTTTAATTTTGGCCGGTTTTACTCCCTTGCTTTATGCAGTATTACTGGTGACTATCGGTTGTGGTTTAATCGGCTTTCTTGATGATTTGGGAAAAATCGCGCATGCGCGCTCGCTTGGATTGAAAGCGAGGTCAAAGCTGGCTGGTGTAATAGTTCTCACTGCCCTGCTGGTTTTACTATTGCAAAGTTATGGCTTCTATTCAACAGAAGTAGTAGTGCCTTTTTTTGACTTCACGTTCGATCCCGGGTTTTTATACCCGCTTTTTATATTCCTGGTCATTTCAGCCGCAAGCAATAGCGTTAACCTGACCGATGGTGTCGACGGGCTGGCGGCAGGAACTTCGGTTATCGCTCTCACTGCGTTTATGTTTATTGCCGCCCAGGCCGGGATGATTGAAATTGTCATCTTTTGCGCAGCTCTGGCCGGGGCTTGCAGCGGTTTTTTGCTTTTTAACTGCTATCCGGCTCGCCTGTTCATGGGTGATGTAGGATCCCTGGCCTTGGGCGGGGCGCTGGCTGCTGTTGCTGTGCTGACCAAAGCGGAACTGGTTTTAATCATAATCGGTGGAGTCTACGTTTTGGAAGCGTTATCGGTCATAGCGCAGGTGATTAGTTTTCGGTTAACCGGCCGGCGGATTCTTTTGATGAGCCCGCTGCATCATCATCTTGAGCTGAAAGGGTGGCCGGAAAAAAAGGTTGCCATCTCATTTTGGGGCGCTGCTTTATTGTTCGCTGTACTCGGAGTATTGGCCTACAATTATTAGCTTTGTAATCTGCTGCTCAGGCGGGATGAAAGATCAGGACAATTTTGGAGGAACTTATTTTGATCGATTTGATTAAAGACAAACAGATCCTGGTGATTGGCCTGGCTCGCAGCGGCATGGCCGCCGGCCAGCTGTTGGCGGAGATGGGTGCTGCCAAAATAACTATCGCCGATCAAAAACAGGCTGTTGAACTTGGCGCTGAATTGACCAAACTGGAACGTTATCCAGCCATAGAAGCGGTAACCGGTGGGACACCTCCTGAACTGGTAACCTCCGATTTGTCTGTAATTATCAAAAGTCCCGGTGTGCCGCCTTCCCTGGAGATATTTAAACGTGCCGAGGCGTTACAGATACCTGTTTTATCGGAAGTTGAATTGGCCTATGCTTTTATTAAAGCCCCGCTAATTGGTGTAACCGGGACTAACGGGAAAACCACCACCACGGCTTTGATCACGGCCATGCTTAAAGAATCCCGCTTTGAGCCGGTTGTTTCGGCCGGCAATATCGGTAATCCTTTGTGCGGGATTGTCAATAGCGTAAACTCTCAGGGCGTTATTGTCGCTGAGCTGAGCAGCTTCCAGCTTGAAAATATTAACAGTCTTCGTCCGCTGGTAGCAGTTTTCCTTAATTTTGCCGAGGACCATGTCGATTATCACGAAAGTATTGACAAATACTTTGCAGCAAAAGCCCGGATCATTGAAAATCAATTAAAGAGCGATTATGTCGTGCTTAATGCCGGTGATCGTTCTGTCGCTTCCCTGGCCGAAAAAAGCAGGGGCCGGGTTATCTGGTTCGACCGGGCCCCGGTAGAAGCGGGCGCCGGGTTGAAAGATAACTATATCACCATCTTTAACCAGGGATGTGAACCGTTTAAAATTTGTTCCCGGGCTGAAGTGAGCCTGCCTGGTGAACACAACCTGGAAAATGCTCTTGCTGCCTCGGCGGCGGCCTGGGCTGCCGGAGCAGATCCGCAGTCAATCGGCAGCGTCCTGCGCGGTTTTAAGGCTATTGAGCACCGCCTTGAACATGTTGCCACCATTAACGGTGTTGACTATATCAACGACTCGAAGGGAACTAATCCCGGGGCATCAATTAAAGCATTACAGTCTTTTCCCGGCCGGAAAAAAATCCTGGTTGCCGGCGGCAAAGACAGGGGCAGTGATTTTGATCAGCTGGCAAACCTGATCGGCCGCGAAGTCCGTTTCCTGTTATTGCTTGGAGAGTCAAAAGATAAGCTGGCTCGTTCGGTCGAAAAGGCAGGGTTTACTAATTACCGGCAGGTAGCCGGCCTGGAAGAAGCGGTTGTTTTAGCCAAAGAAAAAGCGCTGGCCGGCGATGTTGTTCTTCTTCCACCGGCCTGCGCCAGCTGGGATATGTTTAGCGATTACGAAGCCCGGGGCGATCTTTTTAAAAAGATTGTTTTTGAATTAAATTGCGGGAAAAAGGCTGAAAGAGAAAGTGGGGGGGCAAATAATCATGACTAACAAAAACAAGCCCCACACGCATGATCGCACCTTGCTGTTTGCCACTATTCTGTTGCTGGCCATCGGCTTACTGATGGTTTTCAGCGCCAGTTTCGTCGCTGCTGCAGAATACAGGGGCGATCCGTACTATTACCTGAAGCGCCAGGCATTATGGGTGGCTATCGGGTTGGCCGGTATGTTTTTACTGTCCCGCTTTCACTATAAGAACCTGAAACGTTTTTCAATATTAATTCTTCTGCTTAACTTTGTTTTGCTGGGATTAGTTTTTGGCAGTTTAGGCTCTGACCTGGGAACTGAAGCCAGGCGCTGGCTCTCCGTTGGTCCTGTTGTCGTCCAGCCTTCTGAATTTAGCAAGCTGGCTCTTATAATTTTTACTGCCGCCTATATGAGCAGTCGCCGGCTAAATATCTATAATTTTTGGTCCGGCAGCCTCGTTCCCCTGGTTATGATCGGTGGTGTATTTTTTATGATCCAGTTTCAGCCCGATATGGGTACAGCCCTGGTGGCTCTGGCCGGCAGCGCCCTGGTCATAGTCTATGCCGGCATGCCTGTCTACCAGGCGGCCGGACTGGCCCTGTTTTTCATGCCTCCTCTCGCATATTTTATAGTCAGGGAAGATTATCGTATGCAGCGGTTGTTTTCTTTTTTCGACCCCTGGGCGGATCCCACCGGTTCCGGTTACCAGGTTATCCAATCGCTCTATGCCCTGGGGCCCGGGCACATTTTCGGAACCGGTTTGGGCAGCAGCAAGCAAAAACTATTTTATCTGCCCGAGCCGCAAAACGACTTTATCTTTGCCGTCATTGGCGAAGAACTTGGTTTTATCGGGGCAGTCGCGGTGCTGATGCTTTATATGGTCTTAATCTGGCGCGGTTTCCAGGTGGCCCTTAAAGCGCCCGATCTTTTCGGTAGCTTGTTGGCAGCCGGGATTACTTTTATGATTGCCATCCAGATGTTGATTAATGTGGCTGTGGTTACCGGTTCAATGCCTGTAACCGGGATCAACCTGCCCCTGATCAGCGCCGGTGGCAGTTCAGTATTCTTTACTTTGCTCGGGATCGGCATTTTGCTCAATGTATCGAGATACGGGCGGGAAACAGCAGCTCTTAAGGAGGCAGTTTAAGAGATGAAAATATTGATTGGCGGAGGAGGAACCGGAGGCCATATATATCCTGCCCTGGCCCTGGCCCGTCATGCCCTGGCTAAAGACAGTGAAACAGAAATACTTTTTGTTGGCAGTGCAGCCGGCCTTGAAAATAAAATTATTCCTGCCTCCGGTTTTTCCCTGGTTACCATACCGGCCCGCGGTTTTCAGCGCAGTTTTAAACAGGTGGGCCTGACAGTAAAAAATTTTTTCGGCGGCTTGCGGTGTTCGTGGAAAGTGATCAGCGATTATCGACCGAACGTGGTGCTTGGCACCGGTGGTTATGTGGCCGCGCCGCTGGTTCTTTCAGCTTTGCTGAAAAGGTTTCCGGTAGTTCTCCATGAGCAGAATGCCCTGCCGGGGCTGGTAAACCGCTGGTTTGCCCCATTTGCCAGGCGGGTCTGTCTTTCTTTTGCGGAAACTGAAAAAAGGATGCCTTTTTTCAGTAAAACTATTTTTACTGGTAACCCGCGGGCAAGCGAAGTCAGCGCCCTGAGCAGGCAAGAAGGCTGCCGTCACCTGGACCTCGATCCCGGAGAAAAAAACCTTCTTATTTACGGCGGAAGCCGGGGCGCACAAAAATTAAACCGGGTGGTTATCGCTTACCTGAAAAATGACTTTCTTCCGGAAGGAGTAAATTTAATTTATGTGACCGGAGATATCTATTACCGGGAGGTTGCAGCAGAGCTAACGCGACTGCCCGCACGGGTCAAACTATATTCTTATCTTACCGAGATGCCCGAAGCCCTGGCCGCAGCTGACCTGGCTGTTACGCGCAGCGGAGCGACAACCCTGGCCGAGATCACCGCGCTCGGTGTTCCGGCCTTGCTGGTTCCTTCTCCAAACGTGGTTAATAACCACCAGTATTTCAACGCCCGGCTATTATCTGACGCCGGCGCGGCGGTGTTAATTGAAGAAAAAGATTTTGATCACCGCCGTTTGCAGAAAGAAATTAACCGGCTGTTAGCAGAACCGTTATTGCTTAAACAAATGAGCCGGCAAAGCAGGCAGATGGGCGTGACGGACGCCGCTGAAAAACTATACCGGTGTCTGCAGGAGGTAGCCTTATGAACCTGGAGCAAGAGCTGGGCCCGAAATTAAAATACGGGGTAAAGAAAAACGAGCCGATGGCCCGGCATACCTCCTGGCTGGTCGGCGGGCCGGCCGATTATTTCCTCTGTCCGGCAAATCTGACCGAGCTGTTGGAGATAGTCCGCTATAGTTACAGATACCAACTGCCGCTTTACATCCTCGGTAACGGGACAAACCTGCTTGTCCTGGATGGAGGGATCAGGGGGCTGGTGGTTAATATAGGCGCTTCTTTCAGTGCTGTCGACTTTGCTAACAGCCGGCTAACAGCAGGAAGCGGCGCGTCGATGGCTTACCTGGCTAAAAGCGCAGCCGAAGCCGGACTGAGCGGTTTTGAATTTGCAATCGGCATTCCCGGCACGCTGGGCGGAGCATTGATTATGAATGCCGGGGCATTTGGCGGCTATGTCGGAAACAGAGTTCGCTCAGTTAAACTGGTTGATTTTCACGGCAGGCTAGTAACCGTACAGCAGGAAGAGCTCTCTTTCGGATATCGAACCAGCAACCTGGCCGGTAAAGGAATTATTGTCGAAGCTGATTTAGAACTGGAAAAAGGCGATCCGGTGCAGGTTAACGAGAAAATGGAACGCTTTTCAGCGGACCGCCGTCGTCGTCATCCTAAATTGCCTAGTGCCGGCAGCGTGTTCCGTAATTTTTCCGATCAACCGGCCGGACTGATAATCGAAAAAGCCGGGGCCAAAGGTCTGCGGATTGGCGGAGCTGAAATTTCCGAAGAGCATGCCAACTTTATCGTCAATACCGGGGATGCAACTGCAGCTGATATTTTGCATTTAATCAAAACCGTGAGGCAAATGGTTAAAGATATATATGGTCTTGAACTCCAACCCGAAGTTAGAATTATTGGCGAGGAGAGATAATCGATGAAAAGGAAAAATGATCATCTTAA
>SLRT01000139.1 GCA_007130825.1 Syntrophomonadaceae bacterium
GGGCCCAAAAAACAGCACGGGAAGGAGAATAACGCAACACCAGCAATATAATAAGAATAATCAACGGGGCAAAATAATAAAAGCCATTTTTTATAACTTCTAAAAGATTAGGCAGTTCATCTTTTGGTACCGGCAGAAGGTTTTCTTTTAGAGCGCGGAAATGAACCATGAAAAATGAAGTAATAAAGTAAAGCAGGGCCGGAACGATCGCGGCTGCCATAACAGTAACATAAGGCACACCAATATATTCGGCCATGACAAAAGCAGCCGCACCCATAACCGGGGGTAGTATCTGACCTCCGGTCGAAGCATCGGCTTCCACTCCTGCGGCAAAGGCCGGTTTATAACCGAGCTTTTTCATCAGGGGAATGGTAAAGGTCCCGGTAGTAACCACGTTAGCTGTCGAACTGCCGGTAATCGAGCCAATAAATCCACTGAATAATATTGAAGCTTTCCCCGGACCGCCCACATGCCGGCCGGTAAGGGCCAGGGAAAGATCACGGAAAAACAAGCCGGCTCCGGCCTTTTCCAGAAAAGAACCGAAAATTATAAACAGCAAAATAAACCTTGAAGATACACCCAAAGGAATACCGAAAATACCGGCATCAGTGAGATACAGGAATGGGAAAATTCGTGCTGCGGAGTAACCCCGGTGCATGAGAATGCCCGGCATTTGCTGTCCGAAATAAGCATAAATCAGGAACAAAACGGCAATAATCACAATTGGCCAGCCGACTGTGCGTCTTCCGGCTTCCAACACAAGCACAACCAATATTGCCCCGAGGACAATGTCGGCAGTAACCGGCGCCCCGGCCCTTCCGGCAATCGCTTCGAAATTTAAAATGACATACATGCCAACTACAACTGTAGCCAGGATACACAGAACATCGATTACAGTTGGCCGATCCCTTGGAGAATTTTTGATTGCAGGAAAGAAGAGAAAAATAAGGACAGCTATAAGCATCCAGTGGATATTGCGGAAGAGTAGCGCAAAAGGTGCTCCATAATAAGCGGTATGAATGTGGTATAGGGCAGTTCCTGTAGCCAGAAAAGCTGCAAAATAAAACCACCAACCGACAAGGTTACGGTACTTCCCCGTCAGCGCGGTCTCGGTAAGAACAGCAGATTGCTTCTCCATATATCTTCCAATAGGCATTTTCTGCAACTCCTTTTGCCGGTTCAGAATATCAGCATGCGATGCTTATTTTTCATCAACCCTAAGTATCAAAAGTGTTCCACCCGGAGCCAGCTTTTGGAGCGAGATAACCTGATCATCAATATACACCTCCTGGTTAACAGTCCGGGCCACCCTCAAGGGAAGTTCCTCAAATGACCTTTCATAACCGCTAACTGTTACCTCTTCACCCTGGAAAGAAAAATCATAACCGGCGCCGGATTCCAAGCCGGCACCGTACCAGGAGTATTTCTCTTCAACCAGGGTTAAACCTCCTTCATGAATTTCAAAAACCGCACTGACCGGGGTCTGATCAGCAGAATGGATATAGTTCAGCAAAATAGTATCACCTGGTTCAACCATTCTTTGCTCCAGCAAGTTTTCGCTGCGGCCTTCATATATAGAAAGGTGATAAACAGGCGGGTGCCCCCTCTGTAACAAGAAGGCACCCGCTACAACCAAAACAAGCGACAAGCTTAGAAGAAGCCATCTCTTTTGAAAAAGCCCACTTCTAACGAAATATAGCACACTTGTTTCCTCCTGGATAGCCAAAAAGGCTATTTCACGTGTTCTTCAAAGTAGCGTTCGGCACCCGGATGGAAGGGAACCGGCGCCTCTGCGGCTAATTCAACCTGGAAGTTTTGAGCGATAGGATGAATACCGATCAATTCATCCAGCGATTCTTCATGGAATATCGCTGTCAGAAGATCATAGGCAAAATCGTCGCTCATATCTTCATGAACAACCATCAGGTTACCCACAGTAAGGGCATCTACATCCTCTTCCAGGCCATAATGACCTTCCGGAATTACGCCCGGAGAGAAATAGGGGTAATCTTCAATAATAACATCCATTAAATCCATTTCCAGGGGAACAAAACGAATATCCCGGGCAGCCATAATTTCATCGACAACGGCGGCCGGAGAAGCAAAGTTATAGAAAACAGCATCTACTTCGCCGTCAACCAGGGCATCCCTTGCTTCGGGCTGAGAGTAATTCAGCGTATCAACATCATCCATAATCCCGGCTGCTTCAAGTATAATATAAGAAGTGACTTCACAGCCACTGCCGGGGGCGTCTACACTTACGGATTTACCAACCAGATCTTCAACCGATTCAATACCTGAGCCTTCTAAGGTAATCAGGTGCTGTTGAGCCGGATACATCGAAAACAAAGTCCTTATCGGCAGTTCGCCGTCTTCTTCAAATGCTTCTTCCCCGACATAAGCATCCCAGGCAACATTGGCCATAGCCATGCCCATTTCCGATTCTCCTCCGGCAACCAGGCGGCAGTTTTCTACTGATGCACCGGTGGTTTCAGACATTGCTGTTACCCCTTCAAGGCGACGTTCAAAAACATAGGCCAGCCCCGCACCCAGGGGGAAGTATACTCCACCTGGACTACCGGCTGCAACGACGATAAAATCTTCAGCGACCGGTTCCCCGACAACTTCTTCTGCTTCTTCACAGCCAAAAGACACGAAGAGCATGGCAAAAACCAAAACTAAACTCAAAAGATACAAGCTGTTCCTTTTCATAATTTGACCTCCTCAATCTAATTAATTTCCAGACTTTCATTCGCCGAGAGTAAACGCCGAGAGTAAAATAACTTTTTAGTTTTTTTCACCCCCTATTTTTTGTTATGATTTTTGAGCAGTACCGGTTACAGAAAATATTCTACCACCCAGGTAAATAAACCTTATCACCCCTCTCGGTTTAATCAAGTTATAGTATATATTTTGTTTTATCGAAACAAAGCTTAATAAAAATGTTGAGTATACTTAATTCTCCATAAAACTCCGGTTTCCTTCTTTCTTTTGTTAATGTTTTTATTAATTTAAAAATCATGAAAACGAAGAATCTTCATGTTTCCCCAGGTTTTCATAGCGGTTGTTATTTTGGAAGATCTTCTAGTAAGCAGCCAGTTTTGTAACGATTAGAACAGGAAATATCCGGTGGTTGCGATTGTTTGACATGCAGCCGAAATTTTTGGTATCATATCTGCATAGAAAAGTCTAAATCTTTTATTAAACTTTATTACAATATATGCGAAGTTGCTTGTTTGAAACAGCTGCTTGAAAGTATAAATAAAGTATGCGATCTGCTTAAACAAAGCAACTATACAGACGTCCTTGCCGGGGCGGCAATTTCAACCGAAGGTAATGTGCCCGATTCTTGCAACCCCGGTAACTGGCTCTGGACCATGCCTGACCCTGGGGATTTTAACAGTCGCAGATATAAAAACGACCCGGCATCTTATGACAAGGCGTGAGCACATTCCGGATGTGGTGCTTGCTTGCGAACCACCACCTGATTATTACACAGCAAAGGAAGAAGTTCAGCGGGCCGACCTGGTGGTTATAATTGGTTTGAGCATGCATGATTCCCCGGATAATCAGCTGCCTGCTGATTGTAAAAACCTGATCATTATCAACCGGACCCCGACTTTTACGACCGGCAGGCAAAGGTCGTCATCAACAAAAGCGCGAGCACGGTTATGAAACTTTTACTGGAAGAGCTAAATAAACGGGGGTAAGGGTTGCGCTTACCTGAACACGGGAAAGCGTGCCAGAGCATTTGTCCAATACTAAGCGGAATCTTTCCGCCCCTTTACAAGCACAAGGTGGATTTATTTGTTTCTCTGGCAATCTCTGTATAATGCAAAGCCGGGTATCTTTATATCCTTTTTGAAGGCTGAGGAAAATTTCTGCCTGTTCCCGGACGGTTAACGTTGTTTTTCTGTTGATTTATCCGCAAATTATATGGCAATCACCGTTTATACTCTTTCTCCCCCCTGCCTTGAAATTACTTTTTAACTATTTTTTTATGACAATATGGCATTTTACAATCAGACTGCCGTCATCTACAGTTAATTTGAAATCAATTTTGATTTGTTGCCATGCAAAGAGGGTCAAAATTAGCAAGCTGAGCTGGACTTATATTTATTGAGGTGATATTCATGTTAGTTCCAAAATCAGATTTACATAATAACCGGGTAGTTATTGCCTCTAATCGTTTGCCGGTAAATGTGGCCAGAACAGGTGGTCAACTGCAAATCACACCCAGTGTCGGCGGCTTGACAACCGGTTTATCTTCCTTTCACCGCTGCAAAGGCGGGTTATGGATCGGGTGGCCCGGAATAAATCCAACCAGCAGCAAGACTAAAGTGGATTTAGAAAAAACTCTGCAGCATGATTATAACTGTCTCCCTGTTTACCTCTCTGCTTCTGACCTGAAAAAGTACTACTATGGCTTCAGCAACAGAACATTATGGCCTCTTTTCCATTATTTTACCACTTACTGCACTTTTAATGCTTCGGAATGGGAAACCTATCAAAAGGTCAACCAGATGTTCTGCCAGAAACTTATCGATGTAGTCCGCCCGGACGATATAATCTGGATCCACGACTATCATTTATTACTCCTTCCGGAGATGCTCCGCAGCAATATACCGGACATTACTATCGGTTTTTTTCTGCACATTCCTTTTCCCTCCATGGAAGTCTTTCGTTATCTGCCCTGGCGGGAAGAAATCCTGCAAGGCATGCTCGGTGCCGATTTGATCGGCTTTCACACCTACGATTACACCAGGCATTTCTTTAGTTGTGCTTTACGTATTTTGGGAAAAGAGCAGGTTTTTGGACAGATCAATTCCGGCAATAGAATGGTCAGAGTGGAAACGTTTCCGATGGGTATTGATGCAGATAAATTTTCAGAAGCAGCAACCTCCCCGACGGTAAAAAAGGAAAAGGAACTACTGCAAAACAATTTAAACACTGAAAAAATAATATTATCTGTTGACCGTTTGGATTTTACCAAGGGGATTCCTGAACATCTACAAGTTTTCGAACGTTTTCTGGAAAAATATCCGGAATGGCACGGGAGAATAATTTATGTTTTGCTGTGCGTTCCCTCACGCACCAAAGTCGAGGAATACCAGCAATTAAAAAGTGAGATCGATGAAATCGTCGGAAAGATCAACGGCCGTTACGGTACCCCGGGATGGCAGCCAGTTCTTTATATATATCGCTCTCTTCCCTTCGAAGAACTGACCGCCTTGTATAGCGCTGCAGACATAGCCCTGGTCACTCCCCTGCGTGACGGAATGAATCTGGTCGCTAAAGAATACCTGGCCTGTCAGAGCCAGACAAAGAAGGGGGTTCTAATTCTCAGTGAAACCGCCGGATCTGCTGCGGAACTTGGTGAAGCCTTTATCGTTAACCCCCGCAACATCGAGATGGTGGGAGAGGCTATTAATCATGGGCTTTCTGCCCCGGCCGAGGAGAAGGAAGCCTGGATCAGCCTGATGTTCCAAAGAATAAAAACATATAACATTTTCCGCTGGGCGGAAGATTTTATCAACCAACTTGCTCAAGCCAGGGAACAACGGGAACAAAGCCAACATAGATTCTTGACGAAAGAAAATCAAGCCGAGGTAATTGAAAGTTACAGGCGAGCTAAAAGCAGGTTGCTGTTATTAGACTTTGACGGAACCCTGGTTTCCCTGAAGAAAAGACCGGAACAGGTCCGCCCGGATTCCAAGCTATTAAAAATATTGAGCGCCCTGAAAGCTGAGCCAAAAAATACTGTGGTGGTCATCAGCGGCAGAGATCAGAATTACCTATCAGATTGGCTTGGCAAAACCGGAGTGGACATGGTGGCAGAACATGGAACCTGGCTCTATGAATCAACCGGGGGAAACTGGCGCTTATCAGCAGAAAATATTACCACTTATTGGAAAGAAAATTTTTATCCAGTATTGGAGAAGTTCAGTGAAAGCACGCCGGGTTCTTTCATTGAAGAAAAATCTCATGCCCTGGCCTGGCATTATCGTAAAGCTGACCCCGAACTCGGACAACAGCGAACCAAAGAACTGGTGGATACCCTGCGGACTTTACTCTCCGGTACCTCTCTCCAGGTTTTGCTGGGCAACAAAGTGGTAGAGATCAAACCATCCGGAGTAAACAAGGGTAAAGCCGCCTTACATTGGCTGGAAAAGCTTGAATCCTGGGACTTTATCCTGGCTGTTGGTGATGATTGGACCGATGAAGATATTTTTGCAGTACTGCCAGAAGAAGCATGGAGTATAAAGGTAGGTTTTGTTCCTATAACTAAAGCACACTATTTCATGTCTTCATCAGATGAGGTCAGAAACCTGCTTAAATCTTTGGCAGGTGCTTAAATGCTTTTCAATTATTGAGTTTTTATTTTAACCGGCCTGTTCCAGTCTGGTTTATCAGTTTCTTTTAAAATGCATGCCTTCTATACGCCTGTAACTTGATTGATCGCTGTATCAAATACAATCGGCCCCTGTATTCTCAACTAACGTCCCCGAGCCTGATATCGGCCACGGATGGATAAATTAAATCGGCCGCACCGACTCTCTCCGGCGGACCAATACCAATAGTAGCCATTCCGGCTGACTTTGCCGCATCTATACCTGCTTTGGCATCTTCGACTACCACGCAAAATTGAGGAGCTACCCCCAGTTTTTCAGCGGCATGAAGAAAAAGGTCCGGGGCAGGCTTTGTTTTTTCCACACTGCCGCCATGAACAATCACCTCAAAAAATGAAGCTATACCGAGACGATCTATAACCTGCGGGGCATTTTTACTTCCTGACGCAAGGGCCAGTTTATAGTGCCTTGCCTTTAAGTCATTAAGCAGATCAGCGGCCTTCGGAAGTAAATCCTTTTCTGATATTGCTTTGATATATTCGCGGTAATAACCGTTTTTGCGATCCATAAGTTCCTGCATCTTTTCTTCCGATAACCGGCGTCCCTTTAAGAGCAGTTTAAGCGAATCCCGCCGGGAAATACCGCGCAGTTGTTCATTATCCTGCCTGGTAAAAGAAATACCTTCTTCCTCAGCAAGGCGTTTCCAGGCCATGAAATGGTATTCGGCGGTATCAGTCAAAACTCCGTCCAGATCAAATATAAAAGCCTTGATGTTTTTCACTTTGACTTCACAACCCTGATTTATTGATCAGATAAGTTTGTACTCAGCCTGCTTTCCTCTTGCTAGGGTAACTTTTTGCCCTTTATGCATAAAACTGATATTATCACCCGCAAGCAACTTGTAGGTAACTTTATTTAATTCTACTGCTATTTCTAACCGGGACCCTTTATAGATAATCCTAAACCGGTAGCCCTGCCAGTACTGAGGACAATATGGATTAAACTTAAGTCCGCCCCCATTGGTCCTCATACCGGCAAAACCTTGTACTACACATAACCAGGAACCGGCCATGTTGGCCAAATGCAGGCCATAATGAGTATCCTTGAGAATATTTTCTAAATCGAGCCTCACCGACATTGCAAAAAAACGGTACGCATCTTCCGGGTAACCAATCTCAGAAGCAATTATACTGAAGATTGAAGGAGATAGTGAAGAGTCATGAGTGGTAATCGGTTCATAATAATCATAGTCACGCCGTTTTTGATCCAGAGAAAAATGGTCTCCTAAAAGTAGTTGAGCAAGAATTGTATCAGATTGTTTGCAAACCTGGTATCTATAAATCACCAGTGGATGGTAGTGGAGCATTAATGGATAATTATCAGCCGGGGTTGTTGAA
>SLRT01000152.1 GCA_007130825.1 Syntrophomonadaceae bacterium
CCCGCTTGGAATAAACAAACGGAGTGGGCATCGCCGTCCTTCCCGTGGTAAAATGAATGTGCACCGGTTTAAAATCATAAACCCTTTCTTCCACCATCGCCTTACCACCGGTCATCGACATCTTGGCCAGGTGACCGTATTTTTCTGTAACTTCTTCGTCAGGGCGAATAACAAAATCCTTGGCCTTTTTCGGTTCTTCATCTGTCGGGGCTATATCCCACTTGTAGGTAAAGGGCAAATGACGCAAATCATCGATACCCTTGACTTTTAGGGGGTCAATTTTCAATTCTTTGAGCATGTTGCTGTAATATGGGCTGTAAAGGTATATTTGGTTAGCCATAAAAGCGCGAAGCTTTCGGTCCTGCATTTCTTTTATTTCTTTATAAGGCATCTTGCTCAGCTTCTCCCATTTTTCCATGCAGCAGTCACCTCCTGTATAAATAAATTCAACCGGAACAGGCCTTAATATATTCAGGGACCTGTCCCGGTCTGATCAGTTATTTGGGGAACTGATCGTAAAGGGTAGTTATAAACCACATTATAAAAACCGACAGCACAATGATTGTGATCGGCAGCGCTTTGCCGTTGTAGCGTTTCGGATCCACATCAGACCACCCGTGCATTTCATCAACCTGCCTTTGCAGGTCTTTCGCCGGTGGAGGAGTTAACCAGGAAACGACAATCGTAAGAATAAATGAAACCGGAACCGCTATCGCTATCACTTTGATCCAGCCTAGAGGACCGTAAAAATACCGGGCAAAGAAGGGGAAGGGAATATCAACCGGATCCATACCCATATAGCCAATCATGATCCAGCCGATAAAGGCAATCAGGGTTCCGACCACCATCCCGGCGCCCACGCCGTACTTGTTGGTTCGTTTCCACCAGATGCCGAGGACAATCGGTACTCCTAAACCGGCTGCGGCAATACCAAAACTCCACATGATCGCTTCTAAAATAAACTCGGGCGGTTCAAAGGAAAAGATGATCACCAGAATCCCGACCAATAGCATGGCCCCGTAAGAAAGTTTTAATTTTAAATCGTCATCAACATCCGGCTTGAAGAACAGGTGGGTAAGGACCGCACCCAGCAAAAGCCCGAGCAAACCCCAAATCCAAGGCCAAGGCATGCCCCCAAAGCCAAAAAAGGTCGACAAGACCTGGTTAAAACTCAACCCTGCCACCAGACCCAGGACGGCTCCAAAGGGTAGTGCTTCAAATTTGCTCTCACATTCACTGTACAGGTCATGAACTAACCCGGCACCCATAATCATCAATAATCCGGAAACTGTTGAAAGGCCTGCGGCCACAGAACCGGCTATGGCCAGGGCCAGCCAGCCCTCCCCGGCCAGGGCTTCAACCAGGATGAACACGACATAGTCGTAAGCAGCGGTTGGAACATCTGCCCCCGCTGTTTGCATATAGTAAACTGCTGCAAACCCGGTGGCATAAACCGTGGTATTAACCAAACCCACCAAAAATACACAGATAACCGTGCTCCAGCGTGCTTCCCTGGCATCACGCACTGTAAAGAAGCGCATTACGAAGTGCGGTAGGCCGATAATACCAAAGAAAGAACCGAGGAAAATGGCAATATAGACCACCGGGTGAGCAACCATGGCCCAGAAATAGTGAGGTACAGTTTCAGTCATCAACGGAACCATATCCCCGTACCCCAAAGGTGGGAAGGCCCACCCTGTAGCTCCCATGGTCCTAAGCACAATTGCTACGGGAAACATCAGGCAGAAAATCAAAACGATACTCTGCATGGTCTGGTTATAGGTCACCCCGTACATTCCTCCAAGGGTAACATAAAGAGTTACAACCAGTCCGCCGACAATAATCCCCCATATTTCAGGCACACCCAGCAGGAAGTAAAAAACAATGCCAATTCCTTTAAGATTGCCTCCAAGGTAGAGCACACTGACAATCAGCATAATGACAACCGAAATATAGCGCAGGGTCTTACTGCCATACCTCTCTGAAATAAATGCCATAGTTGTAAATGATTTATGGCGCCGCAGGTAAGGCGCCGCCAGGATCATCAACCCGATAAAAGCGGCGGTAAAGCTGGCATATACGGCTACAGCAATATAAAGCCCTTCAATGATCAGGGCAGTTAAACCGATGAAGGTAGTTAAACTCAAAGCAAGCGAAACCATGGCCAGGCCATTGTTTAAGGCGCCGATACTGCGTCCGGCGACATAATAATCGCCGAGAGTACGGGTAAACCGGCGGGCCCAGACACTAATCATGACCGATATTACAAGGACAACAATACTGAGCACTAAGCCTAAAACAAATACTTCTCCTCTTGGTTCCATAAGTATAAACCCTCCTTTCAAACAAGCCTAAGCCCGTTGTTGTTCTTCCAGTCTATCCATAACAATGCACCAGATCGCCCCTATAGCTGTGGCCCCGATCCAGCTCAGAACTATCAATAAAAAATAATGCAAGGGAAAACCCCAGACACTCAAATGCTCTTTGAACACAAACATGGTTTCACCATATGCTTCAATCAAATGCTCAGGTGTTGGCACCTGGCTAAAAAAACTTTCGTTCAAGATAACAACAACCGAACTAAAAAAACCTCCCGTAATAGCAACGATTATAAAACATATCGCCGTAACCCAAACCTCTATCTTGTAACCCCTTCTAGTGTCATTACTCAACTTGAGCCACCTCCTTTGGAAGATATTTAGAAAATAATAACACATTTATTTTAAATCAGTTATATTCTATTGTTTAAAATTTCACTCCCTTCACAATTTATTCATATTACTATCAATATTATTAATTAATTCGACTAGCGCAGCTAGATTCCTGCCTATAAAAACAGTTAAAAGCTATTTTTATACTTTCATAATCGATTAAAAGTACGCATTACAGTTAAAATATGGTTCTTAAGCATTTAGTGCTAATATTATAGGAAAAAAACAACGATGCCCACATTAGCTAAAAATGCTTGATCTCAAAAATAATAGGAAATCAGCTAAGTCCAGGAGTTTAAAAACCGGGTGGCATAACGAAGGGTTCCGGTTGGGCAGGTATCGATGCAGTGCCCGCAACCCACACAGCGTAGATCCGTAACCGGGGTTTTTCTTTGGACCTCTTTCTTTATATCTATGGCCAGGGGGCAGGCCCGGTTGCATTTACCGCACTCGATGCATTCTGATTCGGTAGTAGAGATTCGCTGGCCGGCTGCTTTGCTCAAGTAGGCCAGGACAGTGCCCAGCGGGCAATAATAACAATAACCGCGTCCGGT
This sequence comes from Syntrophomonadaceae bacterium, assembly GCA_007130825.1. Taxonomy (GTDB): domain Bacteria; phylum Bacillota; class Dethiobacteria; order DTU022; family DTU022; genus B1SED10-74M. The sequence goes on from SLRT01000152.1 coordinate 3,266, forward strand.
GAAAACAACCCACATAAACATGGCTGGCAGCAGTTCACCGCCTAAGTATTTGTAAATCTCCAGCTCGCTCAAAAGGTTAGCACCCTCTCCGTGTATCGCACCCCCCAGGAGCAAAAGCCAGTAGGTAGTAAAAAGTAAGGCGGCTGACAAAAACAGCCACCTCAAGAATGAGAATACTTTCAAAGTGGATTTGCGCACCGGTTTCTTTTTTCCGGCCAGAGGAAAGGCCGGGGTAAAAACTTCCGCGGCAAAACCGTTGAACAGGCACAGGGTCGAGCACTGCCACCTTCTGCCCATAAGCAGGGTCCCGGCCAGGACAGCGAAGGAGATCGATGCATAGACAACAATGCTGGCCGTGATGCCGGCCACACCGAGGACGGGAAAGCGATCGGCAAAAAATGAGCTTCCGGGATCAAGAAGCTGTAGGGGGGTAGTGTTCCAGGGCAGGGGCATGGAAAAAAGATAGAGCTCGTTGTTGCCCAGGGCAAGCGGCCCCAGAATATGGATCAACAGGGCATAAGCAATAAAACCGGCCAGGTTTTGTTTTCGTAAGATGGTTTTAGAAGATCCTTTGATGAGACGCAGGGTGAGGATGCTTCCGGCTACAATGAAAATAAACTTGATCCAGTTTTCATAAAAATGCCAGAACCAGTTGATTAACTCTGCAACTGCAGGGGTGGCCTGCTCGGCATAGCCGAAATTGAGCCCGGCTATGCCGAGGGCCATAATTATATATGAAGCCAGAATTGTTTTCAGCAGCTTTACTTCTGTGGAATTATTGATATTTCTGTCGCCTTTTCTATATTTAAACTGTTTTCTTTAAGCCAGGATAAAAAAGGAACACTTTGGCTACAACCAGTATTATGATGCCGATAATGGTTGTGGTAATAACCGCCGGGTAATGTCCGGCAAATTCGGCAGGGGAAATATGTTTGTTCAGGATTCCTGCATAAGCCCAGACGATAACCAGGCCGTAGGCAATATCCATGTCCCGCCTCATCCTGGCTATGCCTATCGCCGCTCCGACCAGCAGGATGAGTACCATCCAAAACTGATCGGGGAGGCCGAAGCCGCCCCAGTTGATACTGACCAGGAAGGTGGTCACATTGGCGATGGTGGCCACGGTTATCCAGCCGAAATAGATACTGAAAGGAAGCCTGATGAAGGCCTTTTCTTTTAAGGAGAACTCTTCTTCACTCAACCGGGTGGCAATCTGGATCAGGCAGACCAGCACTACAATCATTAAAAGCAGGGACAGCCAGATCACGAAATAATGCCAGGCAAAGATCCATAAAGCGTTGGTAACCGACGATATGGAAAAATAGATACCAACCTTCTGAAACAGTTCTTCCCTCGCCGCGCCGCGGTCTGCCTGGAAAAAGCCGAACTGGTAAACGATGTAGCCGGCTAAAAGCAGGTAGATCAGGCCCCAGATGGCAAAAGTTATGCCTGCCGGGGCAAACAGATCGGGGTACGAGTCGGATACCTGGCCGGTTGTTATTCCATTGATGGGCAGGGAATTGGCCAAGGCGTTAACTAATACCATGGTCAGGTAAGTAACGGTTACCACAATCTTGACAGTACTATATTTACTTTTATTCACGTGTTGACACTCCTTTTTACTAAATCCTAAACCCTAAATTCTCCTTCAAATTAAAAATTCCTTTTTTTGAGCATTTTTATGCGGAATCCAGGCAACTCTTCCTATATAGTACCATTTTCGTCACTAATTCCCTGCTTTTTTATTACCCTTAATCATATCCCTGGAATATTATGTATATACTGCATAAAATGCGTTAGAACCTAACCTGGACGAGCCAGCTCCATCAAAGTTGAGTTTGAAAATGACCCCTGCTAAAATTTGTCTAGACGGGCGCTCGCGGAGCCACTTGAAAAAAGTCCTGCAGAAAATGCGCAGCATCTCAGGATTAAGAGTCTAAAATATGCTATGATCATTCATGATTGGATCAACTTTAGGGGAGGTTATCATGATCGAAATTATTGCCGTTATTGTTGCATGCTTGTTCTTCCTGGTCGGGCTGGCCGGCACCTTGTTGCCGGTTTTACCCGGCCCGCTGACAATTTGGTTTGGTATGCTTGTTTATGGTATTATTACCGGTTTTGACGACCTCGGAGCATTATTTTTAGTAGCCCAGATCTTGCTTGCATTAATCGTTATGGGTGTCGACTACCTCTTTTCAGCATTAGGAAGCCGCTATTTTGGCGGCTCCAAAGCCGGCCTGTGGGGCGCTGCAATAGGTTTGTTAATCGGCCTGTTCTTTTTTCCCTACGGTCTGCTGCTTGGTCCCTTCCTGGGAGCAACGCTGGCCGAATTAATAATCAGAACTAAATCAGACCAGGCAGTGCGTTCCGGCCTCGGAGCATCCCTGGGCTTCTTTGGCGCATTGCCGATAAAACTCGCCCTGGAGGCAGTAATGATAACATGGTTTATCATAAGAATTATTTAATAATAACTCTTTCTTTTTTTATTCTTTAATTTTAAAAAGGCTAATGAAATAATAATGTTGAAGGGAATTTAATAATAAATTTTTTAAAAATGATAATTTTTCATTCAAATCTTAATCATGATGAAAGAGGGGGCTTATATGGAAAAAATCTGGCTTAATAATTATGAACCGGGAGTCCCGCCTGGTATCGATTACCCCGATCTTACAATTCATCAGTTGTTCCAAAAATCCGTTCAAACCTATAAGCAGCAACCTGCTGTTCACTTTATGGGCCGGGAACTGAGCTATGGAGAACTTTTTTCACAGGTTGAAAGTTTTGCCTGCGCCTTAGCTGACCGTGGAATTAAAAAGGGGAGCCGGTTGGCTATCCACCTTCCAAACTGCACCCAATTTGTAATTACCTATTTTGCCGCCCTTGCACTCGGCGCAATTGTGATTCCCTGCAACCCCATGTATGTTTCCCGGGAAATAGAATATCAGCTTAAAGATTCCGAGGCCGATACGATCATCACCCTGACCCGCTTTTATAATATGATCAAAGATGTACAGCCAGAAACAAACTTAAAAACAATTATCGCCACCAACATTAAAGATTACTTTCCGGGTCTATTAAGCATCCTCTATACCATGACCAAAGAAAATAAATCGGGAGACCGGGCGGCTATAACTAAAAATGATTACGCTTTTACTGAACTGATAAAAAAGTATTCGGGCCAAAAACCTCCGGAAGTTGACGTTTCACCAAACGACCGGGCTGTCTTTTTATATACCGGGGGCACAACCGGAGTCTCAAAAGGAGCAATCCTTCAACACCGAAACCTGGTGGCTAACTGCTTCCAGGTAGAATCCTGGTGCACCGATCACCGCTACGGAAAAGAAGTAATTCTGGGCATACTGCCTTTCTTCCATAGTTACGGATTAACAACGGTTCTTAACATCGGACTTATCAATGGGGCAAAATTGGTCTTACTACCCCGTTTCGAATTAAAAACTGTGCTTAAAACAATCGATAAGCAAAAACCGACCCTTTTTCCCGGTGTCCCGACTATTTACCTGGCTATAAACAATGCCTCAAACCGGCATAAGCACGATCTTCGGTCGATCAGGATCTGTATCAGTGGAGCAGCGCCCCTGCCCGTCGAAGTCCAGCAGGAGTTTGAAAAAAATACCGGGGGAAGACTGGTAGAAGGTTACGGTTTATCAGAGACTTCTCCTGTTACCCATGCCAACCCTGTTTACGGAAAACGAAAACCCGGCAGTATCGGCCTGCCTCTCCCCGATACCGAATACAAAATAGTCGACATCGAAACAGGGGAAAAAGAATTACCCATAGGGGAAATTGGCGAAATCTGCATTCGCGGACCACAGGTAATGGAAGGTTACCTGAACATGCCTGATGAAACAGCGCAGAGTATCCGTAATGGCTGGTTATACACCGGTGATATAGCCAGGGCTGATCAAGAAGGTTACGTTTACATCGTCGACCGAAAAAAAGATATGATCATTGCCGGCGGTTACAACATCTATCCCCGTGATATAGAAGAAGTGCTGTATGCACATTCTAAAATCATGGAAGCAGCTGTGGCCGGTATCAGGGACCGCTACAGAGGAGAAACCCTGAAAGCCTATATCGTACTAAAAGAGGGAGAATCTATGACCAAAGAAGAGGTTATAGAATACTGTAAAGCTAACCTGGCCCCTTACAAAGTTCCCAAACTGGTTGAATTTAGATCGGAACTGCCGAAAACAATGATCGGAAAAGTGCTGCGCCGCATGCTGAGGGAAGAAGAAGAAAAAAAAGTGCAGGGCAGTTAGAACATGATATGACCGGTGCCGCGGTTACTATAATTCATCATATGATCTAACCTGCATTCAACACCCAAAAATTTTAATATCGCCACATTATTCAACAAGCTAACAAATAAGAAAATATTATTCAAAAAAAACGATAATTACCATATTGCCTCCAGTCTTTTTACCGTTTTTTTTCCCTGCTTGACTGGGA
>SLRT01000150.1 GCA_007130825.1 Syntrophomonadaceae bacterium
CGTAAAAGCTGTAGCTATAGCCCGGGGTTTTGTCGCTCCCGGCGGTATTGATTTAATTTGCATCCCGGCCTTTACGGATATCGAGATTGATGGTGAGGAACGAACGGCAATTAAATTAATTATCGAGCCGCGCTGAACCCAAATTTTTAATTAAGGCTGTTTGGTGTTGGAATACCCTCTTGTTTATTTTCTGCAGGAGGGTGTTTTTTTATTTGTATTTTGTATATGATGAGACAAGATAAAAGAAAAGAGATCGGTGAAAATGAACAATCGAAACAATCGAAGCAAAATTGATCTGCATATGCACAGCAATGCCTCAGATGGAATTTTTAGTCCCCGGGAGTTAATGAGGATAGCATCCAACGCCGGGCTGGCTGCGGCAGGTTTAACGGATCACGATACAATCAAAGGTCTGCCTGAAGCATTGAGCGCTGCCAAGATATATGATCTGGAGCTCGTTCCGGGTGTGGAGATTAGCGTAATGGAAGATAACCGGGAGGTGCACATTCTTGGCTATTATCCAAGCAACAGTAAACTGTTGCACAAAGCGCTGGAAGAGCTGCAAAAAGAAAGGTTTGTCAGGATGGAGAAAATTTTAAAAAACCTTAAAGAGCTCGGTTTTAAAATAAAAACTGAAGAATTATTGGCCGAAACCGGAGATTCTGCTCCGGGCAGGTTGCATCTGGCTCGTTTGCTGCTTAAGAAAAAATATATCCACACCCTGGATCAGGCTTTTACATTATACTTAAACCCGGACTGCGCGGCATATGTGCCGCGGCAAACTATGACTGCTGAACAAGCAATGAATTTACTCAATGCAGTGGAAGCGCTTCCGGTCATCGCTCATCCGGGCGATTACGGCAGGTCAATGATTGAAAAGCTATTACCTCTCGGCTTACGGGGAATTGAAGTTTTTCATCCGCATCACGGCCCGGCGCAAAAAAATATGTATCATGAAATTGCGCTTGAACACAAATTGTTGATAACCGGGGGCTCGGACTTTCACGGTGACGAACATAAATACAGCCAATATCCACAACATCTGGCAATATCAGGCCATTATCTGCAGCCAATAAAAAATTGCATTATTGATTAGTTAGTGCTCTTTTCATAAACAAAAGAAAGTGTTACAATAAAGCATATGCTTTAATGGAGGGATGGAGGGAATAACACCAGATGGATAATTTAGACTTTGCGCTACAGGTTCTTGTTCTCGGATTTCTGGTTGTAATGGTCACTCTTTTCGCGCTCTATGCTATACTGGTTCTGTTTAACCGCATTTTATACCAGCCCGCTATACCGGCTGAAGCTCAAGCAGCCGGGGTTTCTGTTCCACGGAAAGAAGAAGACCATACAGCTGAAAACCGGCGGGTTGTTGCGGCTGTAATGGCTGCAATATATCAATATATGCAAACTGATCAAAGTTTTGCTCTTAAAAGGCCGATTAGTATTGATATACAACCATCCGGTGGCACGGGATTAAGCAACTGGCAAATTATCGGCCGCAGGGAACTGCTTGAAAGTAGTTTAGAGTTAGAAAACATTAGGAGGAAGAAGAGACGTGAAAACATTCAAGGTAACCGTTGAAAATCAAACTTATACCGTACAGGTGGAGGAGTTGTCGGAAAACACAAGTCAAGAGTCTGTTAATGCATCAACTAAGACCAATTCTCCGGCTGCACAACCAAACCCCGCAGCTACCAGCCCTACAGCCGCGCCGGCAAAAGAGCCATCCAGGGCTGAAGAACCAAAGGTAGAAACTCCTAAACCGGACACAGAAGGTGGTTATACTTTAAAGGCGCCAATGCCCGGATCGGTTTTAGAGGTTAAAGTCGGCGAGGGAGATAATGTAAAAGACGGCGATGTTTTGCTGGTCCTGGAAGCGATGAAAATGGAAAATGAACTGACTGCTTCTTCGGCAGGTACTGTAGCCCAAATATTCGTTAAGAAAGGTGACACAGTAAACAGCGGAGACCCCTTAATTATGCTGTCTTAAATAGCACCTTTGCATAATAATTACCGATGAACCTGAAAGGGGTTAAGCTAAAATGACGGAGTTACTTGTTGAGTTTTTAAAGAGCACCGGGTATTATAATTTACAGTTAAATGAAGTAATCATGATTATTATAGCTTGTGTTCTGCTTTACCTGGGAATTGTAAAAAAATACGAGCCATTGTTACTGGTTCCGATTAGTTTTGGTGTTTTACTGGTTAATTTACCCCTCGGTGACCTGATGGATCCGGGTTCAGCTGGAGAAGTCGGCGGCTTACTATACTATTTATCCCTCGGTTTGGAACTTGGTATTTATCCTCCCTTAATATTTCTGGGTGTCGGAGCGATGACTGATTTCGGGCCGCTAATTGCCAACCCGATCACCCTGCTGCTTGGAGCGGCAGCTCAGTTTGGCATTTTTTTAACATTTGTCGGAGCGATGCTGCTTGGTTTTACAGCTCCTCAATCCGGCGCTATCGGTATTATCGGTGGCGCTGATGGTCCGACTGCTATATTTATTTCCAGCCGGCTTGCTCCGGAACTGTTAGGCTCGATTGCCATCGCCGCCTATTCCTATATGGCATTGGTCCCGATCATCCAACCACCGATCATGAAGTTGTTTACCAATAAAAAAGAACGGCAAATAATCATGGAGCAGTTGCGACCGGTTTCAAAAACGGAAAAAGTCCTGTTCCCGATTATTGTCATTATTTTAACCGGACTCCTATTACCGGCCGCTTTGCCGCTGTTAGGTATGCTTATGTTCGGTAACCTTATCAGGGAAACCGGTGTAACTGAGCGTTTAAGCAAGGGTGCGCAAAATGAGTTAAATAATATCGTAGTTATCTTCCTCGGCTTAACCGTTGGCGCTAAGGCTCCTGCAGCTTACTTTTTAACTCAGGAAACAATCATGATTGTTGTGCTTGGTTTAGTTGCTTTTGCTTTCGGCACAGCGACCGGTGTCTTGATGGGCAAACTGCTCAATTTAATAACTAAAGGAAAAATTAACCCGCTTATCGGTTCAGCCGGTGTTTCAGCAGTTCCAATGGCAGCCCGTGTTTCCCAGTCGGTAGGCAAAGCAGAAAACCCGAACAACTACTTACTGATGCATGCCATGGGACCAAACGTAGCCGGAGTAATCGGTTCTGCTGTAGCTGCCGGTATACTGCTCTCAATTCTTGGTTAATAAGCGCTAATCTGCTAACCAGTCGTTTAAAATAAACCGCTGCGGTTATTATGATATATTACTTGCAGCAGCTGCAAGGAGAGGTATGTTTTTGTCAGAGGTAAGAGTCAGGTTTGCACCCAGTCCGACTGGGGAACTGCATATCGGCGGGGCCAGGACCGCCTTGTTCAATTATCTGTTTGTTCGTAAGGCCGGAGGAAAATTTGTTCTTCGTATTGATGATACCGACCTGGAACGATCACGCGCCGATTATATTGACAAACTGATCGCTTCTTTGCGCTGGTTAGGATTGGACTGGGATGAGGGTCCTTACTGCCAATCTAATAGGCTGGAAGAATACACCCGTGAAGCTGAACGTCTTGTAGCTGAAAAGAAGGCCTACCGCTGTTATTGCAGTGTTGAATCGCTTGCAAGCGGCCGCTCTGCCGCCCGCAGGGACAGCAAGGCTTTTCTTTATCCAGGGTCCTGCCGGAACCTCTCTGCTGCAGAAGAAGAGGCCTTTCATAAAGAGGGAATATCCCCTGTAATAAGGCTTTTAACTCCAGACCAGGGGACAACCGTGGTTAAAGATGAAGTCAGGGGAGAGGTCAGATTTGAAAATATCAACATCGATGATTTTATCATCGTCAAGTCGAATGGGTTGCCTACCTATAATTTTGCCAGTATTGTTGATGATTTGCAGATGGGCATAACCCATGTGATCCGTGCAGAAGAACATCTCACCAACACGCCCCGTCAACAAATATGTGCAGCTGCCCTCGGTTACGATTTGCCCCTCTTTGCCCACGTTCCGATGATCCTTGCCCCGGATCGCAGTAAATTAAGTAAACGTCATGGGGCTACTTCGGTGGAGGAATTTTATTCCGAAGGGCATCTGCCGGAAGCATTGATCAATTATATGGCTTTACTGGGTTGGTCACCGGGCGCTGGTGGAGAAGAAGAGATTTTTACACTTGAAGAAATGAGTGAGCGGTTTGATTTACAGAAGGTAAACAAAACGGCAGCTATATATGATGTTACCAAGTTGGGCTGGATGAACAGCCATTACATGCGTGTATATGACCTGGATAAACTGGTTGAAGCTGCCATTCCTTTTTTCGAACAAAAGGAACTGGTTAAAACACCACTGGAAGAACAGGATTATTGCTATTTAAAGCAGGTCATTGATGCCGTGCGGGAAAGAGCGAAAACATTGGTCGAACTGGCTGAGGCATCTTTTTATTTTTATCATGACAACTTCAATTATGATGATAAAGGGGTAAATAAACACTTCCGTAAAGAAAATACAGTTGAATTTATCAGGCAGGCAGCAGCAAAATTGCGCCAACTGGAATCTTTTGATAAAGAAGCTGTTGAATCACAGTACCGTTCCTTAAGTGAGGAACTGGGTATTTCTACCGGACGCCTTATTCATCCAACCCGCCTGGCCCTGACCGGGCGCACTGCCGGGCCGGGACTTTTTGAAATTATGGCCTTGCTCGGCCGTGAAAAAACGGTGGAAAGGCTCGAAAAAGCAGCAAATTATATAGAAAATAATTGCCTGGAAAAATAGTATGCTAGACGATTGCCGAAACATTGTCGCCGGGAAGAGGGAAGTGAGCGATAATTATTTGCCTTCTTTCTTAGTTTCTTCTTGTTTCTGTTTTTCTACGTAACCTCTTTTAAGCATCAAAACTAAAAGAAAAAAAATAGCTATTAATACAAGACCGAAAATCAAATTCCACATGCCAAAACACCTCTTTAGTTTAGTTAATTTAAACTATCCGAGCAGGAACTGAATACTGGAAGAAAATTGTTTTCTTTTGCCTTTTTCAAGCGAATATTTTTAATCTAAAAAGAATGGCTGCGGGACCAGGGATCGAACCTGGGCTTGATGATCCAGAGTCATCCGTGCTGCCGCTACACCATCCCGCACTGCTGATTTTATTATATATATTAAGACTGAGATTAGCAATAGCCATTAAGCAGGGAGTTTTTAAGAAATAATATAATCAGAATATTGATATGCTTCTATCTACTTATATACCTTTTTGTGTTTATACAACTTTTTGCGGGGCGCATAACTTTTTTGATCAATAAGCTGCTGATAAACTTTAAGCATCTTTTCTGCACAATAAGCTGAAGATATATAGGAAACGTTTTTATTAGCATTTTTGCTCATGCGGTCGTAGAGTTCCTTGTTTTCCAACAGGTCAAGTATAGCAGTAGTAAAAGAGGAGGGAGAAGGATCGGTTAAAAAACCATCTTCACCATGCGAAACCATTTCTGCCGGTCCAAAAGCGCGAATAGCGACAACAGGAAGGCCGGCCGCTTTTGCTTCTCCGATGACTAAACCCTGTGTTTCTGTTACAGAGGGAAAGACAAATAAATCAGCGCTGCCATAACAGTGGACAATTTTTTGGCGGGGGAGGACCCCGGTAAAAGTAACTTTTTCCTGAATACCCATTTGCTGACTCAGTTTGCGCAGGTAACTTTCCTGGGGACCCTTACCGACCAGGACCAGGCGGCATTCGGGGTAGCGGTCTTGAATGGCGTGAAATGATTTTAAAAGGAATGTTACGTTTTTTTCCTTGCCCAGGCGTCCGACAAACAGCAGCACCTTCTCTTCAGGTTTTACACCGTAGTTTTTCGCCAGCCAGTTTGGATCAAGATCTTTGAATTCTTCCAGGTCAACCCCGGTGGGAATATTTGTGATTGGCGCTTCAACTCCGATATTTTGCAGGTAATTGACGACAAGCTGGGAAGGAGCGACAACCAGGCTGCATCGATTACAAAAGTTACGGGCAATTGACTGAACTACATGTTTCGAAGTTTTCTCGGCAATTGGAAAGTAGTGGACGTATTGTTCATACAGGGTGTGGAAAGTGAATATCAGGGGCAGCTTATGGCGGCGGGCCGCCCGGCCACCAAGCCTACCGAGCAGGAAAGGAGAATGGGTATGGATGATATCCAGTCCGATCCGCTTGATTGTGGAACCCAGCTGAGACGATATCGGCACCGGAAGAGAAAATTCAGGCATGGTCGGCCATGGCAAAGAGATAAATCGAAACACACCTTCTTCCTTTGGAGGGTGTAAAAGCGGATAATCGGGCCCAAAGACGTAAACTTCGTGGCCCCGGGCATTATATTCACGGGAAAAAATTTCTATCGACCTGACCACTCCGCTGGTATAGGGGCGAAAACTATCCGTAAATACACCAATTTTCAATGAGATATCCTCCCTAAAACGAGATCTCCTACCTGGACCTTAGGACCATATATATTCATGCTTCAAATCTTATTATAACTTTTTTTCATTGCCTGAACAAGCTTGGATAAGCTATACTTTGTTATCATGTAGAGCCTCCCCCCTGCTTGTTTACATAAGATATATTATCGGAAGTTAAATGATGTTAAGTATAACCACTTTTAACCCCTCCCCCCTGCGTTTTTAATCCATTTTTATATGTTTTTTCCCCAATGCCTGAGGATTGAAATAAACGAAGCTCCACACTGCGGGCAATCTTCCTGGTATCTGAGAATATAATTACATTGGCTGCATTTTAAAGCCGGTATTGGCTTTTTTTCTTTTAAGCTTTCTTCTGCGACTATAGGCGGCTCATACTCATGTTCAATTTCGCTGCGTTGCTGCTTGTAGCTGTTTTCGTCTAAGTTACAACCTTTGCCAATGCTATTCATGCTGGCGTTAAACGTGCTTTCATCACTGCCAGTGCTATTGCTTTTATCCCCGGCGCTGCTTGCTTTAATGTTTTCGCTTCCCGTGCGATTCAGATCAACCTCCTCTCCCTCCTCGTTTTTAATGCTTTCCCGGTCTGCAGCTTTCCATGTGGCGCTTTCAGAGAACGGCTGATACTTATCGTGACTTAATTGACCGTGCATATTTATATTACTCTGATCAAATACCTGGTCTTTTTGTGCCGGCATTCCGCAGAACTTTCCGACATAATTACCATTATTTACTATATAGATCTCGTTGAACAGCAGTTTGGTATAATTTTTTATTGCGTCCGGATTCCTGTGCCCTAAGGCTTGTTGGACCAGCTGGACGTCCCTGGTTTCGCGGATTAAATTAACAGCAAAGGTGCTGCGCAGCAAGTTCGGGTAAACATCTTTATTTATTCCGGCTTTACGGGCCTGGCGTTTAACCATTTCCCGCAGGTAGCGATCATTTAACCGGTTCCCGCGCAGGGTTGTAAACAAGTAATTGCTGCCCGGTATCTTTATGTTTCTCCAGCGCGCAAGAAGCTCTAGGACTTCATCATCAAGCCACAGTGCCCGTTTACTTGCCGCTCCGCTTTCGCGCAGATAAATTATACCTTCTGCCCAGTCAATATCGTCGATGCGCAGGGCAATAATTTCACCGGCCCGTAACCCTGCTTTAAGCATCAGCTTTAGCATACAAAGATTGCGCAGTCCCGTAGGCGCTTTTCTATTAGGCTGGGCTAGAAGCGCGCTTTGTTCATAGCTGTTTAATATTAAAGGTAATCTTGGGCCGGTCTTCATCAGCGTCACCTCGTATATAGTACCATTTACTACTAATATA
>SLRT01000113.1 GCA_007130825.1 Syntrophomonadaceae bacterium
CCAAATAAATCCAGTTTGCCGCCTGGTAGCAAGTGCCCCGGTATTGTTCAGGATCGATGAAGGTTTCCAACAAAACCGGGCTGTAGCCGTAGCGCTTATGCCAGTCAGCCCTGATACGTTTTGCCAGCAACGAAAGCGCCTTGCTGGCCAAATTTTTTACCTTGACCCAGGGAAAGATTAAAAAGCGGGTGTTGTTCAAAACTAAATGCAGCCGGAAGTGGCGGTCCAGCTCAACCCAGCCAATCCACTGATCGCGCGGGGACAATGCCCAGGCGGCAGCAGCAAACAGAATACAACCCAGCGGTTTCGCCGCTTTCTCTGAGACGATGAAGTAACGCTGGTGGGCTCCAAAGGGGCGCTTGTAGCCCAGATCATGATAACGGTGCACGTACTCGTTCCAAAGCCGGTTTTCGCTGCCACCCTGAAGCGGTTTTACGGCAAGAGGTTCTAAATCTGCTACCGGGCCTTCAACCGGCAAGCCAGCCTCCGTAGCCGGCCCAAAGCTGATTTTTTCCTTGTGCCTCCCAGCACTGTTTTTATGCCGGGGCGGTAAGGTGATCAAACCTTCGGCTTCAAGCTTGTTAAATAGCTGATAGCATGAGTCTGTTTTGGGTTGACCTGTTGCCGTGACCCAGCCTAAGTTTTCACAGATCGTATTAGCCAATTCAGTCCGGCTGAGATTCGGAAACATCCGGATGATTTCTTTAACGTCCACCAAATCCTCTTCGCTAAAATACCTGCCGCTGATCAAAATTCGATTAGAGCACTGGTTGGTCATAGTGCAGGCCTCCTTTCATATTTACCCACACTGATTATCTCATCTTTGATTTGTTCTGTCCAGTGCTTTTTGCGAAAAAGTTTTTTCGTTGCCCTCGCAATCACTGCCATACTGGCTTATTTATTTTCATGCGTCAGTTCTGTCAGATAATACGCGGGAAGTTCAAAGCACAAAAAGCTTCAAAAAGAAAAAATCAGGACATGACAAAAAAGATTCACGGGGGCACTTTATTATTTTTTCAAATTCTATATAATAAAGACAGGTAAACAAGTTTATATATTGCCTAAAATAATGCCTGGAAAGGAAGAAAATCATGGCAGAGGTAAAATGCACATCATGCGGTCATGTCGAAGAAGCAAGTGATAACTGGCTCAAGTGTCCGGAGTGCGGCTATACCATGTGTCACCGCTGCGGGATACAGCAAGAAAAAGAGCGAAAAGACCTGGAAAAACTCCGTAAGGGGGATGCCTACGACCGGCTACAGACAACCTGTCCCAGTTGCAGCTATAGCATGATACACATGTAAATATATTAATTGGACAATCATGGTTGAGCCACAGGTTAGAGTAAATTCTTGTTGATATGCCTGCAAGAAATAAACTAAACCTGGTTGAAGCTATTTAGCATGCTTATGTTTTACCCTTCCGGTAAAAAACCATCTTTTAGAGGATCGTCGGGGTCAATGACAAGCTGTAAAAATCCGGTGATATAGGCTCTTGCTGTAATTTCGGGAATAATAGCCGGAATACCCCCTACGCTGGTTTCTTCAAGCACTTTTGACCGCATCACGGTGCCGAATATGCTTTCATGAATGTATTCCTCACCCAGGCCAATTTCCCCCCGGGCATAGAGGGCGGCCAGTTTTGCGCTGGTGCCGGTTCCGCAGGGTGAACGGTCAAGAGCGCCCCGGCCGAATATAACCGCGTTGGATGCCTGCAGGCGGGAACGCTTTTCGTATATCTCCACCAAATCCACCGTATTAATATGCGGTTTTTCCGGATGCGAAACCGGAACAGATTTGTTAATTTCAACTTTAATCCGCATCCCCGCATCGACCAGTGCCGCAGTATATTTTCCTGTTATCCTCATTCCAAGAGCTTCAGCGGGGATCAGGGCGAAGAAATTGCCCCCGAAAGAAATATCGAATTCCAGGTCTCCAAAATCCGGAACGGCAACCATCACTTTCTCCCTGAAGAGAAAAGAAGGCACATTAATAATAGAAACCTCGGTCACCCGACCCTTTTCCACTCTAGCGGCGGCCCGGACCAGCCCGCTTGGGGTGTCTAAAATAATAGTGGCCTGCGATTCGGAGACAGAAAGCAGGCCGGTTTCCAGGGCAACGGTTACCGCCCCAATGCTTCCGTGACCACACATGCTCAGGTAACCGCCGGCATTCATGAAGATCACTCCGATATCAGCCTCCGGTGCTGCCGGTTCGGTAAGAATAGCGCCGAACATATCCCGATGGCCTCGTGGTTCCTGCATCAAAACAGTACGCAGTGTATCCATTTCCTTTTCCAGATAAGCCATCTTTTCAGCCATGCTTTTCCCCGCAACAGGTGGAATACCGCCGGTAACTACCCTGGTAGGCTCCCCGGCGGTATGCGAATCAACAACATTGATTAATCTGGAAATAATCATTTTAGTTCCTCCTTTAGACAAAAACCAGGTAACCGTTTAAACAGGACATCAACCGAAGCGTAAAATACCGATCGGGGTTTGCTGGGTTCCCTGCCCCAGGGGGTTATCATAGCGCATATAGTCTTCAATTTCTGAAGCGGGCAAATCACTGTGGGATCTGCCCAGAATAACGCTTCCACCAAGATCGTTAATATCCATGATCACGACCGGAATCCCGTCCAAAGCCTCGCTGATTTTTAATGCAGCCTGGTCGGGGTCTTTCGGAGGAGGAACGATATATCTATTCAGATCTTCAAAACGGTGCTCGACAACCCCATCGATCATGGAAACTTCCGGTCCTGCAATCCGGTAAAAATAACCGTTCTTTCCGAACAATTTGATCGTTCCCCCGACAATAGCGGCTGCGATAATTCTTGGCCGCCCGGCCATATCCAGGGCCACCTGCATCGTCCGCGGATCGCGCATACCGATGCCATAAGGGCTTTTGATCACAAAACGGGACAGTAGTTTGGCCAGAAGACCGACTTTGACATCCTTTTCATCTATTACCCTGCCCTGGCTGATCGCTACCGCCTTTTCACTGCAGACAACAATATCGCCTGTGATAAGATGAGGTTTTGCGTAGATCTCGGCCATCTTGATAATTGAATCATTTGGCCTGATGATATCTGTCCTGATCGGGATGCATTCCTTGATGGTTTTACCCTTTTTGGTCGTTAAAGGATCCTTGTATTTATTAACCATGATCATATCCTTTTCATTAAACAGTTCTGCACAAGCATAAATCTATGGCGCATACCCGGGCCCCGGTTATATAAACACCCCCGGGCATTAAAATTATCTGCGCCGAATCTCGCCATGCATTCATCCCTGCTGCTCCAGTTGAACCCTATCATTATTCTACACATATATGAAATAACCTTTTTGATTATGTAAAATGTTTGACAACAAAAATCCCAAGAATTTGCCGTTATCATTCAGGAGGAAGGTAAACTTCATCCAACCTGGCTCTGATTATCAACCTTTCCGGATGGCATAACCCGCGTAGTCTTTGGGATAACATGTCTGGAAAGTCAGCGCCGGATAATCGGTGTCAAACAATAGGCTCCAGTCATATTTATCAACGATTTCCTGCCACTGAACCTCATAAACAAAGCGGTAGTCGCCTGTTTCCAGGATTATATCATCTCCGCTTTCCAGGAGGTCCAGATCGTGAAAAAAATACCAGGGACCGGGGCTGTGGCCGGCTATAACCACGTTACCGTTTTCTGTACCCGGCAGAGCACTGAACTGGTAGTGAACCGGCCCTTCATCCAGTAAGGGCATAAGCTTATTGATCCAACGATTGTAGTCTTCTGAAGAGAACTTCCATGGCTCGGTACCGATCTCCTCTTGATCATAGGTGTGATGATCACTTAAGACCTGCAGTTCAAGCTCAATAGCCGGTATAATTAACTGCAGCGGTTCCCACCGATCTAACACGATCTCTTTTTCCACTTTTTGCAGCGCTTCATGATCGGGGAACGCCTCACCATTGTCTCCTTTTTCTATTTCTTCCGCACCCGCTTCTTTTTTTAATTCTTCCGGTGAACCATTGGTTTGACAACCGGTAATTAACAGTGTCCAGGTAAATATCAAAATAATTAACAAGTTGGTTTTTAATTTCATCGCCCTTTTTAACCTCCCTGCTAGGCCATAATCCATAACCCCGTTCAATCAATGCGGCCATGAACAATCACTGCCCTATAATAATGCAAAAGCAGAGGGCACGCAACTTTTACTTCCTGTATTAGCGCCATTATCCACTTGAACTCAGCCGCTTTTTCCGCTACTATGAAACCATTGTGATCCGAAAACACTCATGGCGGGAGAAAAGTTATGACCAGGCTTGAGCTTATCGCCACGGCCACTTTCGGCCTTGAAGCAATTGTTGCCCGGGAAGTTAAAGAACTGGGTTATGAACAGGTCACTGTCGAAAATGGCAAGGTGATTTTTAATGCTGATGAAAATGCCATCTGCCGCGCAAATCTCTGGCTGCGCACAGCCGACCGGGTTCGACTGAAAGTGGGCGAGTTCAAAGCGGTCACCTTTGACGAACTCTTTGAAAAAACAAAAGCGCTGCCCTGGCCGGACCTGCTCCCCGAAGATGCTAATTTTCCTGTAGATGGAAAATCTGTTCAATCCACCTTGTTCAGTATCTCCGACAGCCAGGCTATTGTTAAAAAAGCAATAGTCGAGAGTATGAAAAAGCGGCACCGCACAGAATGGTTTGAAGAAAAAGGACCCCTCTATCCAATTGAAGTCTCTCTTTTAAAGGACGTAGCCACCCTTACCATTGACACCAGCGGCCCCGGACTGCACAAGCGGGGATACCGTGCAGTCGGCAGCGAAGCTCCACTGAAAGAAACCCTGGCCGCAGCGTTGATCCTAATCGCCCGCTGGAAACCTGAAATCACCTTGATCGACCCCTTTTGCGGATCCGGGACAATCCCGATCGAAGCCGCCCTGATCGGGCAGAATCTTGCGCCGGGTATGGAGCGGACTTTCATTTCCGAGCAGTGGCCAAACATCCCCAGGGACTGCTGGCGCAAAGCCCGTAAAGAAACCCATGACCGGGCCGATTATAACCGGGAGCTTGACATAACAGGCACTGATATGGACAGCAGTTTAATTAATATCGCCCGGAAAAATGCTGCTGAAGCGAACGTGGATCACCTGATTCATTTTCAGGCCAGGCCGCTGGCAGATTTTAGCTCTAAAAAAAAATACGGCAAGGTAATCTGTAACCCGCCCTACGGTGCGCGGCTAAGTGAATTAAAAGAAGTAGAAAAACTATATAAACAGATGGGCAAGTTCTTCAGGAAACTGGACACCTGGTCTTTTTATATTCTTACTGCACACGAAAATTTTGAGTCACTATTCGGCAAAAAAGCCTCCAAGAGGCGTAAGCTGTACCACGGAAATATAAAAGTGCACTACTATCAATACTTCGGCCCCCGCCCTCCCGGGCGCTAAAACCGCTTTCTTACTGCTCTTACTCATTTCAGCTCCGATTCTATCCCAACATAGCGCGGGTTGTTATATAATCTGAGCACTTCTCAGGTGGTATAACCGGGCAGCATGTAACTATTTTAAAAAACTCCACCTGCTTTTTTAAACAAAATGTAAACTTATGTAATAGTTATATAAACAATTACCGTTATGGCAGGATTGAGCAGGACTGTGCTTGAAGGTAAATATAGATTAAAAATAAAGTGAGGTGTTAGTAATGAAAAAGTTGTTTGTTTTCTTTTTAACCCTGCTGTTTGTGGGAATGTTAGGCTTTTCTGTGACCGGTTGCGACCCTGCAGAAGCGCCGCTTGAAGAAGAACCAATTGAAGAAGAAGAAAACGGCTACTAGAAATACCGATTTAAAGTTTAAACACCCCCAGTTAAACTTATCGGTACCTGGCTGCCCGGGAAGATAATTTCCCGGGCAGCCGTTTTTATCCTGCCACCGGTAATCCTGGATGCCTGGTTTATTTTTACCGCTTTGCAATATCATTATATTGTTCAGGTGAGACGAGATTAACAAGAAAAATTACTGTTTATCGAAAGGATGTAAAACAGGTTAAACGAAATTAGCGTCGTCTGCCGGAGCCAAAAACCAGGGGTCAAAAGGAAACCCAGGGGTTAGTGTAGAATAAATGTTTATAAATAGGTAAATAACTTGTCCAATGGGGTTTTGAAAATGAAAATATATTTTCACCGCGATTTTCTGGAGCACTATGCTCATGATCCTGCTGCTGAACCGGGAAGGCTTGAACCTGCCCTGGCTGTAATTGAAAGACTTTATCCAATTCATGAACCACGCTCTGCCACAGAAGAAGAAATCCTGCGTGTGCATACAGCCAGGCACTGGCGCAACATTTCTGAAGATAACTTGCTCTATAATACCGCTTTACTGTCAGCAGGAGCTTCCCTTGAAGCAGCAGATACTGCCGCGTATGGCAAACATGCTTTTGCTCTCTGCCGGCCACCGGGCCATCATGCATCTGCTGATTCCTGCTGGGGCTTCTGTTACTTTAATAATATCGCTATAGCGGTAAGCCATCTGCTTGATCACAGAAAAATTAACTCCGCCCTGATAGTTGATTTTGATCTGCACTTCGGAGACGGTACCGCCAATATCTTTCGGGGAAATGAAGCAGTAACCTTCTGGCACAGCAGGGAAAGCTCAAGGCTACACTACCTGGAAAATCTAAAAAGAGATTTACGGGAGGTAAAAACAGACCTGGTGGCGGTTTCAGCCGGATTTGACCGCGGTATAAATGACTGGGGAGGCATGCTGACCGTTGAAGACTATAGGACCATTGGCTCCCTGCTCGGAAATTTCTCCCGCGAAAGGTGCGAAGGCCGTCTTTTTGCTGTTTTGGAAGGCGGCTATAACGCTGCAGCCCTGGCCAAGAACATTGAAGCATTTCTGCAAGGCCTGCAATGCAGTAAAAGTTAAAGGCCTCTAAATTTTTCCCGGGGGAAGCCATCAATAAACTTTTCAGCATTTGCCTGCATACCAGCAGCAGTCAAAATAATAATATGCTTCCCGGGCACGGTTAAAATCATGACAATCAATTATACGGCCAGTGAATACTTGGCACTTTACGGAACCAGACTGTTGCTTCAGGTTGTAGGAATAATTCGCAAACGCATTAACCCCGATCTCAATATGCCAGAAGTGGTTATTACACAGTATGGTGACAGAAAATACACTGCTGCAGAATAGAGGAGTTATATAATACATTGAAACAAATTGGCGGTAATAAATAATACCGCTAATTTTTTTTAGGAATCTTTCATGACAGCGCTTTTTGTTAAACAGTTTACAGAAAAAATAAGTGACGTAGCTTAAGATATAATTAGTACTAGCATGAAAATACATATTTACATTTTCATTCTTCAGATGGTGCCCCTGCACTGCGGTGACATGTGAGTCTTTTATAATATAAACAAAAGGGATTTTTAGATGGAGAAAAAGATACTGGAAGTAAAAGGTTTAAAGACTTACTTTTATACAGAAGACGGTATAGCTGCTGCTGTAGATGGAGTAGATTTCGAAGTAGCTAAAAAAGAAACCCTGGGTATAGTTGGAGAATCAGGATGCGGTAAAAGCGTTACGGCTTTGTCGATCATGGGCCTACTTGAATCACCGCCAGCTCAGATAGCAGCCGGTGAAATAATTTTTAAGGGCGAAGATTTGCTGAAAAAAAGTGATAAAGAAAGAAGGAACATCAGGGGAAACGAGATTTCTATGATATTTCAGGAACCGATGACCTCATTAAATCCGGTCTTATCTGTTGGAAATCAGATCGGTGAGGTTTTGCGGATTCATCAGCGCCTGAAAAAACAGGAAGCTGCTGATAAAACCATAGAATTATTAGATTTAGTGGGCATACCTTTACCCGAAAGAAGGATTAAAGAGTTTCCTCACCAGCTTAGTGGGGGAATACGGCAGAGGGTGATGATCGCAATAGCTTTGGCCTGTAACCCCTCGCTGATCATAGCCGATGAACCAACTACGGCCCTGGATGTGACCATTCAGGCTCAAATACTGGAATTGATGAAAGACTTAAAAGAAAAATTAAATACCGCAATAATGCTCATAACCCATGATCTGGGTCTTATTGCTGAAGTGGCCCAGAATGTTATGGTTATGTATGCGGGACAAATTGTAGAATACGCTGATGTAGACCGCCTGTTTGAACAAACCATGCACCCTTATACAATAGGCTTACTGGAATCTATCCCGGGCGTTGATCTAGAAATTGATAGGCTCGATGTAATTAAGGGCTTGGTGCCCAATCTTTATGATCTGCCGCAGGGGTGCAGGTTTCACCCCCGGTGCAAAGATGCCAGGACGGTTTGCAAAGAGAAAGAGCCAAAACTTTATGATCTGAAGGGTCATAAAGTAAGATGCTTCAAATACAGTGGCACCTGGTAGACGGAGGATATTTTAATGTCATCTAATCCACTTCTGGAAGTAAAAAAATTAAAAAAGTATTTCCCTATTAAAAGTGGTATCCTTTCGAAAACGGTAGCCAATGTAAAAGCGGTAGACGGCATTGATTTTACCATAAACTGTGGTGAAACCCTGGGCCTCGTTGGAGAATCAGGATGCGGCAAATCAACTGCGGGGAGAACTATTTTGAGACTATTGGAAGCTACCGAGGGTGAGGTTGTTTTTGAAGGGCAAAACATATTTAATCTGGAAAGTGAAAAATTGCGGGAACTCAGGAAAGAGATGCAGATTATATTCCAAGACCCCTACGGTTCACTGAACCCCAGGAATACAGTAGGTGATATAGTCGGAGCGGCTTATATAATACACGGTATTGCCAGGGGAAAGGAAAAAAGACAAAAAGTACTTAAACTTTTAGATACAGTAGGGCTGCGGGAAGAGCATATTGACAGATATCCCCATGAATTTAGCGGAGGACAGAGGCAAAGAATAAGCATTGCCAGGGCGCTGGCCCTAAATCCGAAGCTGGTAGTATGTGACGAACCTTTATCTGCGCTTGATGTATCCATCCAGGCGCAGGTAATTAACCTCATGAGGGATATTCAGCAGCAGTTCAATCTCACCTATGTCTTTATCTCCCATGATTTAAAGGTAGTAAAACATATCAGCGATAGGGTAGCGGTAATGTACCTTGGTAAAATTGTTGAACTTGCTTCTAAAAAAGATATGTATTCTTCTCCTCAACACCCATACACCCAGGCCCTCCTCTCGGCAATTCCCGTTCCCAGACCCGGAGCCAACAAAAACAGAATAATCCTGGAGGGTGATGTGCCCAGCCCGGTGGATCCGCCTGATGGGTGCCGTTTCCATACACGATGTTGGGAGAAAATAAATATATGCCAGGAAGAAAAACCGGTTTTAAAGGATTTGGGAGGAGGCCACTTTTGTGCCTGCCATAGGAGATAGTTTTTTAAACCTTGCCTGGATATAATCTGATAACAGCATTTTAAATAATGTTTTTATCTAATAACTTGTGCCTGGTGCACATGAAAAGAGGTGATAGTTGAAAAGGTATTACTTTAAGCTTTGAAGGTTGTTTTTTTAAGTAAACTATTTATTTAAGGAGAGGGTAAAATGAAGAAGTATTTCGCATTGCTGGTTGCTATATCCTTTATTTTCATCTTAGCTGTTGGATGCGGTGATCCTGAAGACATTGATACTGAGGCACCGGATCAAGAGGCGGAAACGGAAGAGGTGGAGGATAAACAAGTTGTCATGGGGATTAACCCTGAGTATAATACCTTTGATCCGGCGCATGCTTATGAGAAAAGTGCCACGATGATCATGAAAGTTTTATATGATAATCTGGTTACATTTGAAGGTGAAGATACGGTTACTCCAAGGCCAATGGTTGCTGAAAGCTGGGAAATCTCGGAGGATAATAAAACCTATACCTTCGATTTACAAGAAGGCATTGAATTTACAACCGGTAATACTTTAACCGCGGAAGATGTAAAATGGTCATTTGAAAGAGCCAGGGATTTGAAGGGTAATCCTTCCTTCCTGGCCGAAAATATTAAGGAGATTGAAACTCCTGATGATTACCAGGTTGTAATTACCCTGCATGAAGTAGATCCTTCATTTTTGTCAAAATTAACCCAGTCTGTATTTGGAATCCTGGACTCTCAGGTCGTGCAGGAACAGGGGGGCACCCAGGATGATGAAACCGATGATGCAAAAAGCTGGCTTGACAATCATTCCGCAGGTTCGGGATCTTACATTTTAGATAAGTTTGTTCCCAACGACGAGTTGATTCTGGTTAAAAATGATGATCACTGGGCTACACAACCGGAAATCGACAGGGTTGTTTTCAGACATGTTTCCGAACCGAGCACGCAAATGATGATGCTCCAAAAAGGTGATATTGACTTTGCTTTCGACCTGGACAGTGAACAAATTGAAATGCTTAAAGGCGATGAAAACGTAGAGATTCTAAACAGCAACACTTTTAGCATCTTCTGGTTCCATATGAATATGGACCCGGAAATTGGCGGCCCTGTCAGCGAACCCAAGGTTCAGCAGGCCATCCGTTATGCGCTTGATTATGATGGGCTTACCGATCTGGCCGGTAATGATGCTTTTACCCCATATTCGATTATGCCTGTTGGATTTTTAGGGGCTCTTGATCCTGAGGATGGAATCGAGCAGGATGTTGAAAAAGCCAAACAGTTGCTGGAAGAAGCCGGTTACCCGGATGGATTTGAAATCGAAACCGGAGTTATTCCCGGTATGGCACCTGACGGTGTGTCGTTTATGACCATGGCTGAAAAAATTCAGGCCGATCTGGCACAGGTTAATATAACCATGAATATCAGTCAGGAAGAAGTCTCCATCTATCTTGAAAAATACAGGAGCGGGGAGCATCAGACTAACGTGAGCATGTGGGGTCCCGACTTTCCCGATGCTTTGAACCAGCTGGCTTTTTTACCCGGTCAAACCGTGGGGCTGAGGGCCAATTGGACCGAAGAAATGAACCCGGAATTGGCGGAACTGGGGCATCAGGCTAGAACTGAGGTAGATGATGAAGCAAGAAAAGAGCTGCTCGAAGAAATTCAGAGACAGGTTCTAGAAACCGGACCGTATGCTGTTTTTGTGCAGCCCGTTCGAGCACTTGCCCACAGCAATGATCTAACACACGTGCTTTATACCCCGGCTTTCCAGCTTGATATTTTAACTCTTGACCGACAGTAAGCTGGAGTTGGGAAGAGCAGGTTTAAACTGATTATAATTGTTGAAACCTGATTTCGAGGAAATTGCATATTCTAAAAAATATGCAATTTCCTCCCCTTTAATTTCGTATTACTGCTAAATATTTGTTTTAATCCCTGGGAAATCAGGTTGCTTATGCCAAGCGGATAAAGGGAGTGAAATTAAAGCTTTGGGTCTTTTTCAGTATACTGTCAGGCGAATATTATTCCTGATCATGGTACTCATCGGGGTTACAATTGCTGCTTTTATTATTTCTAACACTGTTCCCGGTGATCCCTTGGTGGCCAATCTTGGGCAGACGGCCATGAGTGATCCGGAAATTGTAGAGAGATATGAAAGAAGATGGGGTCTCGATCGTTCCCTACCCGAGCAATACCTTATTTACATGTCGAACCTACTTCAGGGTGATATGGGTACTTCCATTCGCTCTCAACGGCCGGTGATCGATGACTTAAAACAGTATTTCCCGGCGACTTTTGAACTGGCTACGCTGGCCACCTTGCTCAGTATTATTTTTGGACTTATTTTTGGAATTATATCAGCGGTAAAAAGAAATAAACTGATTGATCATTTTGTCCGGGCTATTTCTGTAACTGGCATATCGATGCCCGCGTTTTGGCTGGCCTTGATGAGCCTTTATTTATTTTATTTTCTTCTAGATATTGCCCCTGGTTCAGGCAGGCTATCTGCTGATTTTTCTGGTTTTAGTTTACAGACCGGCTTTTTAATTATAGACAGCATTAGCGCCGGCCGGTTTGATATTCTGAAGAATGCTTTATATCACATGATTTTACCGGCACTGGTGTTGGCTGGAGCTACAATGGGTATTATTACCCGCACGGTTCGCTCAAGCCTTCTTGATGTAATGTCCCAGGATTACCTGAGAACTGCCAGGGCAAAAGGATTAAACGAAACGGTTGTGATTATGAAACATGCTCTTTTAAATGCGTTAATTCCAACCTTAACTATATTTGGTTTAAGTTATGGTAATCTTTTAGGCGGCACAGTGCTGGTAGAAAGTATTTTTGATTATCCAGGGCTTGGTTGGTACGCTTATATTTCAGCGACAACCCTTGATTTTCCAGCCATAATGGGGGCAACTATTTTGATTGCCTTAGTTTACTCTGTGATGAATTTACTGGTAGATGTCACTTATGGAATAATTGATCCCAGGGTTAGATATTAAAAGGTGGAGGATGACATAAGGATGAAGCAAAGCGGTATATACAAATTAGCCAAAAAGAATCCATTAGCTGTAATTGGAATTGTTACTTGTGTTATTTGGCTGATTGCTGCAATTATTGCTCCTTTGATTGCCCCTTATGGTCCTTTTACACAGGATTTACCAATGCGTTATGATTCGCCAAGTACTGAACACATTATGGGAACCGATCACCTTGGTCGAGATGTGTTTAGCCGGGTTATCTGGGGAGCGAGAATTTCCATACCTGCAGGAGTGATCGTGATCGTTATTTCCACTTTGTTCGGGGGGTTATATGGAGCTATCGCCGGGTATATGGGCAAATTGACTGATGAGGCCATGATGAGGGTTGCTGATGTAGTCATGTCTTTCCCCCCGATAATACTGGCCATGGCTATTGCTGCAGCGCTAGGGCCCAGTATAATGAATGCTGTTTTTGCTATTGTGATTGTTTGGTGGCCAAGGTATGCGCGGATGATGAGAGGACTGGTTTTATCGACAAAAGAAGCGGAGTATGTCAGCAGTGCGGTCGCTCTAGGAGAGAAAAAAGCCTACGTTTTACTTAAAACCATCGTTCCAAACTGCGTAGCCCCACTGCTGGTGATGGCTTCTGTTGATTTGGGTAATGCCATTTTGATCTTTTCCGGCCTGGGTTTCCTGGGTTTAGGAGTTGCCCCGCCAGCTGCAGAATGGGGAGTTATGGTGGCCCAGGGTGTGGCGATATTTCAATACTGGTGGATAAGTTTTTTCCCGGGAGTAGCTATATTAACTGTTGCCATGGGCTTTAATTTTATTGGTGATGCTTTTAGAGATATGCTTGATCCCAGGTTAAGGCGTCAAATATAAGAAAGGTTCACTTATCTTCATGGATTACAAAAGAAGGCTAAAAAAACTAAGAGATTCGCTTATTGATCATAGTCTTGTGGGCATATTAATCTCAACTGATGCAAATTGGGAATATTTTGCCGGTATTCCCAGGCTGGGAAATGGGAATACCAAGCAACGTCAGAACAGCCTGGAATATGCGGGTCTCCTGGTTACAGAAAAGGAAACAATTGTCTTTTTGCCCCGATTAACCTCTCTAGGCATTATTAAAGATATTGAAAATCATTCCTGGCTGACAAAAATTGTTATATTTGACGATTGGGACATTGCTGGGAAAACCTTTACCGATGAATTAAAAGGGTTATCTTTAAAGAATAAAAGAATAGGAGTTATCCAGGATGTCTCATCTTCTGTAGTCTTAAAATTAAGAGATGAATTAAATATTAGTTGTGTAAATGTTGATCATATAGTTCAAGATTTAAGGAGCAAGAAAGAACCGGCTGAGATCGATAAGATGAGAAAAGCATCTGCAATTGCCGATGCTATTTTTGATGATATATTTCGACAACTAGCGGTGGGTGTTTCCATATCTGAAATAAAAGCAGAGATTGACAGGCTGTGCTTGGTCCATGGTGCAAAAATGACCTCGTTTCCCACTACCATTTTAAATCATGGCCCTAACTCAGGCGAGTGGGTTGATAACAATTATCATGTAATTGAAAAGGGACATTTGCTAGCTTTTGATTATGGAGTTGTTTATGATGGTTACTGCTCTGATTTCGGGCGAACTATCTCTATAGGCACGCCTGATGATCGGCTTGTAGAAATTCATGAATTGCTTCAGGCTGCACAGGCTAAAGGGATAGAGTTACTGCGTCCGAAACTCTTCAGCGGAGAACAGGTAAATCTGCAAGCCAGGAAGATCATCGACGATAAAGGTTATAAAGACAACTTTTTTCATCGATTAGGACATGGGATCGGTTTGGATGTACATGAAAGACCCTTTTTAGCTGATGGAGAAAAAATGATCATCGAATCAGGAATGTTATTTACCGTAGAACCAAGTATCTTTATTCCCCAAAAATGTTTAATCAGGTTGGAGGATGTCGTGCTAGTTGGGGAAAAAGGCCCTGAAATTTTAAACAAAACTTCTAAAGAACTCTTTGTAATTGACTAGCCACAAAGTTTGTGCATGTAAACTAATTTATATTCGCAAATTTTATAGCTTGTTTTAATAACTACCTGTTATTGAAGAGGTCTCAGTAAAGAGGTCTCTTTCCAGTCTTTATAAGGATCGCAGGGAATCTCCACTTCGTAATAATCTCCCTCCAGCCAGGTCTCAAGCTGGTCACTGTAATGCGGGCTCAGCGGATGCCCGGACTGACCGCCGGCAATTACAGCCCGTGAATAGATTTTCTCATCCATTACTGCTATGAAGCGCAGTCCCGCCCCGGCGATGACGTTAAAGGGATCATCCAGCGCATAGCGGGCCCGCCCCACGGTCATGTGATCTCCCCCGTATGGATAAGGTCCACGGTTAAAGAGATAATCACCAATTACCGGGGCAGCGCCCAGATCATGTTTGAAATTAATAGTCTGCAATTTGTCCCAGCGCCACGCTTCCAGATCATCACCCTGTTTTTCGACTAATTCATCGACAGAGCGAGAATAGCTGGATAACAGTGGTTCTTCAAGCCCACCGGAGAACCAGGCCGATTCTTTTTTTTCCAGCAGGTATTCCAGGCAATTGTAGGCAATATAGCCCTGCTTTATAAATTCCAGGTAGAGATCGTCGCCCATTTCTTCCCGGAATATTTCTTCCATCAGGTTAAGATACCAAACCTGGATAAGCGGTGCGCCGGCTGAATCCCTTGCATTGACCGGATCCTCTGCCCACCGGCCAAGGACATCCAGGCCATCTAGCTCTATTATCCTCATAACACAGGCATGATTTTCAAGGATCTCAAGGAAAAGGGGGAGCCTCTCAGCCGCATGGCGGTTATACCAATCAGTCTGCAGTATTTTTGAATCTTCGACAGTCACCTTATCTGTTGATCCAAGGTATTCAGTGATACGCTGTTTGCGGTAACCGGGAGCATTATCGAGACTGATCATATACGGGTAATCATCCGGCTCCACCCGGTTATTGGCGGAGACAATATAACCCCTGTCCGGATTAAAAAGCTCAGGCATTTCCTCAAACGGTATAAACTTTTCCCAGCCGTAGCTTTTATCCCAGCCCGGAGAAGGCACGAGCCCCTGCCCTTTTTTTCTAACCGGCAGTGTTCCGGCCACCCGGAAACCGATATTTCCCTCAACATCAGCGTATACCAGTGACTGCACCGGTATCGAAAAATATCTCAGGGCATCTTTGAACTCTTCCCAACCGGCAGCCTCGTTTATTCTTATAACAGCATCCAGTGTACTGGCTTCTACTTCGTATGCAGTCCAGCGTAAACTCATCGGCGGGTCTTCAGAAATCAAGGGGCCGTGGCGGGTACGAATAACCTCGACTATTTCGGGATCTTCCTGCCCATCGACCCATATTTCTTTTTCTTCAACTTCTGCTTCGTACCACTCGCCATCATATTTAAAAAGATGGGGATCATCGGGGTGGCGTTCTTCCAGGAACAGGTCCTGGGAATCACCGGTATTGGTCATGCCCCAGGCAATATGGCGGTTATGACCGACAACTACTGCAGGCGCACCGGGAATGGACCAACCGTAAAGATCCATATCGCATTCCTCGCGCAGGGTTAGACCATTTTCATACCATATGGAAGGCAAACCCAGGCTGAGATGGGGGTCATTAGCCATTACAGCAGTACCGGTAGCCGACCGTTCAGGGGCGATCACCCAGCTGTTGCTACCCAGGCGGGGTACGGAGTAAAGGTGTTCGAGGCTGGTTTCCCTTAAGAGCTCAACCAGGCTGGCTGTAAAACTATCTTGTTCAGAATCTTCGCCTGTTCTATCTGGAGTCAACACGCGCGGAGTTTCCCATTCTTCATAAGGCGGTAATATTTCATCAAATAACACGGGATCAATTTCTTCGGCCAAAGCATGGCGAAAAGCTTCCACCCGCCAATTGGAGCCAAGATCAAAACCCATCAGGCTGATAATACCCGCAGAATCAATGGCGCCCCAGGGTTCGGGGTCGAAACCGAGCAACCTGAATTCCACCGAAAGAGGGTTGTTTTCCAGGTAGGCATTAACACCCCTGGCGTAATCATCCATAATCTTTCTGCTGTCTTCAGTGGTGTTTTTAAGCATGTTTTCCGCGACGCGGTCCAGGCCCAGTTTTTTCAAAAATTGGTCTGTCGGCAGTTGATCTTTGCCGAGGACTTCGCTCAGGCGGCCCTGGACCACCCTGCGTTGAAGCTCCATCTGCCAGAGCCGGTCCTGGGCATGAAGATAGCCCTGAACCATGTAAAGATCGCACTCGTTAGTGGCCGCGATATAAGCAACTCCACGGTGATCGCGGTGCAAGCTGACTTTTCCCTGCAGACCGTGCAGCTCCACCTCTTTACTGTAATCGGGCAGCCCGGCATGCAGCAATGAGTAAGCGTAGACACCCGCACCGATAAGTAAAACAATTACTACCGCCAAAACAATCAGGCCTATTATCCCCCGCCGGCTCAAAATGAATCCCCCTTTTTAGCGATCTCTTTCCAAATCATAAATGATTTTTTCTAAGTACCACTCTTCGGAGCGTTTTGGATAACGTTCTTTCAAACGTTCTATATGCCTGTCAATTGTTTGATCGGCCTGGTCCGGGGGAAGTTTTAGCTGGCGGCGGGCTTCCTGCCTTAACGACCTGCTTTTCCCACTCCCCAACGGGCTTCCGCCCTTTCTGCGAAAGTAATATAAAACCACCAGGACAATCACGGCAGCCAAAATAATCAAAGTCAGATCCATAGAATCATCCTCCCAGGTTATTAACAATTATATCATTTAGAACTCACCCTGTGTAGCCAGGCCGGTGTTTTCACTGTGGGTACCTTGATAAAATTAAAATCTTTTATCAGAGCGGTAATAAATTCGGCTGTCTTTAGACTTTCCCATCCCTGGACTGCATATTATACTGACTGTGTTTATTTTGGCTTGTTTCTTCTTATTAACTCATATGAAAAATCATGCCCTGAATATTTTGACATACCGACCCGAAGTTTGATAAAATTAAAATAAAGAAAAATATCTTTCCCTGTTAGGGAGGTTTCAATAAATGAATGTGCTGACATGGATTATAATCGGAGTTATTGCCGGATGGCTGGCAAGCCTGATCGTCAAAGGAGGCTTTGGCCTGCTTGGAAATATCATAATTGGTGTTATTGGTGCTTTCGTCGGTGGTTGGCTTTCCACTTCACTCTTAGGTCTGCCGTACGATGTGACCGGGTTAAATTTAATCTCGATTATCGTTGCGACCGGCGGAGCTATTGTTGTGTTGTTCATCTTTAGCTTGTTTAGACGATAGCTGCTCTAGCCGGCTATTCATATAAGATTACAAAAAGGAGGCAATAAAATGGCAAAAAAAACTGGAATAACCAAGAGCCTGGGGATGCTGGTGCTGAGTATCTTTCTTATCCTGTTCGGACTGGTGCAGTTAGTCACCATTCCATTTGATATCAGCATAATATTAGCCCTGCTCGCTATCGTTGCTGGAGTTTTGATCCTTCTTGGCCGTTAAACCTTGATATTCTGGACAAAAACGACTAAGAAATACCGCTTTGTAAAAAGCGCTCTTGCTTAGAAAGCAGGGGCGCTTTTATGAGCAAAAGATCTTCAACGACAATAACCCGGTGCATTTTAACTGCCATATCACTTTTCCATCGGTATGCTGCCTTCATTTTCAAACATCTTTTCCATGGTGAATCCAGTTTGTTCTGCAACCGACTGCACTAAACCTGCTTTTTTCAAATCATTTAACCTCTCTTTCGTTTTGGTATTAACACCGGTAATATGGGTATGCTTTATAATATACTTCTGCTTATTGATTAAACTTGCCTGCAAGTAAAACCTGCTTTTACAAAAATGACAGGTTTATCTGAAAAGATGGGCTGCGACAAGAAGACCTTGAGAGAGGCTGACGGTCTGATGTATAAAGATAAACTACTGCGCAGAACGCAGTAAAAAAAGATGAGTATTAACATCAAAGAACGCTTATTTGTTTTCCTGACTTGCTTAGTTATATACCCCAAAAAACTTCCACCATCTGGGGGTCAAAGTGGATTCCGCTTTCAGCCCTGATATACTCTAAAGCATCATCTTCTAACCAGGATTCGCGGTAAGGTCGGTCACTTGTCAGGGCATCAAACACATCGTAAAAAACACCAAAGGCTAAACCCAGTACAACATAGAATCCGGCGATCTTGTTTTTTAAAGCAGAACTGCATTCCTTCGCGGTGCAGATAAGATCAACAAAGGGAAGCACCCGGGTTTAAAACATCCCTTCCGTACTTCCCTTCTATAAGTATTATCTGCTGTATAACATTAAACTATCAAGCTTAATTCTTTATGGCTGCATTGCGCCGAACAGTACCAACCAGGCCAAAAATGACTTGGCTACAAGGCTAAGAATAATATATACACGTTCGCCGTATAAGTAATCCTTCCATTTACCTACACCCTTGTATTGTAATATCATGTTGACCGGGAATGTATTGAAAGCTACAAAATATGTCCCTATAATAGCCCAGACAAACCAGGGCACCATATCAAAATTCCCTGTGCCGAACATGTAGGTAAGAATAACAATCCACGGCCCGATACCGGCAATACAGCCCCAGATAAAGGGGCCCCATATTATGCTCTTCTTTTCTTTACCGGCATTTAATTGCTCCATCACCAGGCCAAACAGGTTCATCGAGGCATTGATCAAAAAAATCAAGATTAACGAACCGATGTCGTAAATACCAAACAAGGTCGCAATCAAAACAATCATTATAGATGAACTTAAGGAATACTCAAACCAGCGGAATTGATTAATGCCATTTTCCAGGTCTCTTTTATAAATTTCGTGGGTCTTCTTTGGTAAAGCAATTAATGTGTGAGCTAAAGCTGAAATCAGTAAAAACGATGCCACTAAAACACCAAAGGGCAGTTCAAATAGTTCCTGGCTGGTTACCTTTAAAGACTGAGTGGCCAGATCAAAAGTCTGGTAATACTGCGTTATGGTCGGGGTGAACTCAGAAATCGTCTGAATAACAGTTGTTGCCAAAAACAGCATTATAAGCCCCTGAACTAAGTGCAAACCTCCCATAATCGTGTTAAAACGTTTCAAATTGCCAACAGTAATTTCTTTCACAGCCATCACCTCGTTATTAAATGTGCGCTTTTAGAATGAAAAAGATAACCGGCACATCCTTTTTTAACCGGTAACAATGCTGAATGTTTTCTAGATGGCAGGTAATAGCCTGTTATGCTTAAACAGTCAAAGTCGATTAAATTAATTATGCCAAAAAGCGATATTTTTTCAGATTAAAAGCTTCAATGATATTAAAGTTCCACATCAAATCAAAATTTCCTTCACACAAGGGCTCTTTTTCAGAGTGCAGACCGTGGATTTGCAGTAGATCGAGGCAATCAGCCTGGAGGCGTTTTAAATTCGGGGGCAGATGCAAAAGTGAATCGGGCCCGGCGTCTGTAGTGTAACCGCAGTGCGGGCAGGTCGAAGCCGCACCCTTTTCTTCCATGCAGGAGCGCAGGCTACCGGTTTTCAGGGCTTGTTCATCTTGAACCATAATTATATTACCGGCTGCGGGTTCCTGCTTAAGCTTAAAACCCCTTTTAGCAATCCCGCTCCAGTTGCTTTCTAATAAAATATAAACTGCTTTTAATCTATCAGTTGATTTGCGATAAAACATTAGCGACCTGTTTCGCTATTCCTTCTACCATGACATAACCTGAAGTTTTACACCCATCGCCGACCAGGTACAATCCACGCACCGAAGTGAGGCAGGGATAATCATAGCCCTGAACTGCCCGGTTTACCGGCCAGCCGTTTTTAAAAACGCTCGTGCCCAGGACCCGGCAGTGTTTATTAAAACTTTCGCCAAATATTGACACCAAATCTGCCAGGCCAAGATCCAGTTCCTTCTCTACATCGGAGTCTTTTAGCATTTGGTATGAAATCAGCAAATGTTTGCCTTCCGGGGCCAGGCCGGGATCTATATTGGTAGGCTGCACAATTCCGGCCACCCTTGCCGTGTCAAGACAAAGCATAATACCGCTTGGAAAGAGCAGAGGCGCATCGCTTAAAAAACGAATACATAATCCACTTGTCTCCATAATATCTACCCTATCCTTATTTGTGTTAGCATTCGCTTTAATAGTCGCTTTGGTCATCGTATTTGTTATTATTTCGGCTTTTTCTTTACAGTCAATGCCGTTTTCATCTTTCAACAACTTTAATGTTTCCTTTGGGCCGATATCTGAAATAACCGTTTTTGCTTTTAATGACAGCGAGTTGCCGTTTTTTCTGTCTGATGCCTTAACTCCGGTTACAGAGCCGTTATCGATTAATAATTCCGTTACTTCTGTAACGGTCAGGATATCTCCATCTCGATCAATGATTTGCTTCACCAGCTTATCAACAATATTACCGCAGCCGCCCTCCGGCACTCCCGAAAAACCGTGCCTGTATACATTCTTAACAATCTCTCTAACCTTATCATAGGTAAGAAGGTTTATACTGCTGCTGCACCCGAAATTAATCATTCTATCGAAAAAATTCATGATCATCTCAGATGATGATTGCCGCTTTAACCAATCCTCAAAAGATGCAGTGCAAGGACTTTCCCCGATCGTTAATATCTTTACTATTATCTTCAGCAGGTCAATTTTTTCTACAAAAGAAAAGGGAGCCAAAAAGCCCATTATATTTTTCCACCGATATTGCTTTCCGTTTATATTCAAAGATCCCACCCCTTCGGAATTATGAATATTAACCGGCAGGTTAAGAGATCTTATCATTTCAGCAAATGGCCCGTTTTCCCCGTGGGGAATTATATGGTATGCGCCGGTATTTACACACGTTCCCTGATAATTTATATTAGCAAACCTGCCACCGAAAAAATTAAGGCGTTCAAGAACAACAATTTTCTTCCCCCTTTGTGATAATGACGCTGCTGTCAATAAACCGCCGATGCCTGAGCCAATAATAATTACATCATATGAGTCTTTTTTCATATTTGCTTTGTTTTGTATACAACATAGATCTTGCCTTTCAGTGTGAAAGAGTAAAGGATGCTCGATAGCATCCACAGGGCAGGCAAACACGCACTTCTCACAGATAATGCAATGTTCGCTGACAATTTGATATTTGCTCCCTGTTACTGTTTGAATGGCATTTTGAGGACACAGCAGGTAACAATATCCGCAGCCTGTGCAGGTTTCAAGAATTCGCGGCATGTTCTCTAAGATAGTTTTATCCATAATAACACCTCTAACAACCTTGCCTTTCGTTAAACTTATAAGCAGCTTAATAATTGCCATGAGCAGCCTTAACAGGCCTGGTTGCTGTTACAGGAATAAACAGCAACATAATAAGAAAAGAAATTATATTTTGCTGAAATGTTTCGGCATCCATTTAGAAATCCCTGCATCAATTTTTAGAAAAATGACAACATAATCGGGTTCACCTAAAAATCAACGGGCTCCGGATGATAGCGTCCGGCTGTAGCCTAAATTGATTTTTTTCGAACGTTATAATTTTTTTCGAGATCTTAACCGGGGTGCAAAGTAAAATAATATCCGGGTGAAAGAATGCTATGTTCTTTTTTCTGCCCTGATCTTCTTAATCATTTCGAGGAAAAGGGAGCTGATCGTTACATTGATAAAGCCGCTGCCGCGGGCCGGCTCAGCAGTATCCCGGACGATATGGCCTCCGGTCAAATAGTAAGTAGATCGGAGCGCAAAGGGCATCAAATGGCTTTTATTGCATTTCTCTTGTAATAATGGTTTAATTAGAACCTGTAAATCATTATATTTGGTTACAAAACCGGGTAAAAGAAAAGGTGAAACAATTTGACCCTACAAACTCAAGACAACATTCGCAATATCGCTATTATAGCCCATATTGATCACGGAAAAACCACCCTGGTGGACGGACTTCTGCGCCAGTCTGGTATTTTCCGTGAAAATGAAAAGGTCATCGAGCGTGTGATGGATTCCATCGACCTGGAACGTGAACGGGGTATTACCATCCTTTCCAAGAACACCGCCGTGCATTATGGCAGTACCAAGATTAACATCGTGGACACTCCGGGCCATGCCGATTTTGGCGGAGAAGTGGAAAGGGTCCTGCGCATGGTGGACGGAGCTCTTTTAATGGTCGATGCCTTCGAGGGACCGATGGCCCAAACCAAGTTCGTGCTGCGCAAAGCCCTGGAAGTGGGACTGCGCATCGTCGTGGCCATCAATAAGGTTGATCGTCCCGACGCTCGCTCCGAAGAGGTTTTAAACGAGGTTTTTGATCTTTTTGTCGAGCTGGAAGCCGCAGACTGGCAGCTTGACTTTCCGGTTATATATACTTCCTCCCGGCGTGGGACAGCGACCATGAACAGCGCCGTACCAGGAACTGATTTGCAGCCCCTGTTTGAATTGATCGTGGCAGAAATCCCGCCCCCGGTGGCCGATAGCGACAGTAAACTGCAGCTGCAGATCAACACCCTTGATTACGACGATTACGTGGGACGTATCGGCATCGGGCGAATTCGTAACGGAATTTTGGAAAGCGGCCAGAATGTCGCCCTTTGCAAACAGGACGGTCAGGTGAAAACCTTAAAAATAAGCAAACTGTGGATTTATGAAGGATTGAAGCGAATGGAAACCAACTATGCCACAGCCGGAGACATAGTGGCCGTGGCCGGATTGGAAAAGGTCAATATCGGCGAAACAGTAAGCGACCCGGCACAACCGTTACCGCTGCCCCTGCTGGCCGTAGACGAGCCGACCCTGACCATGAATTTTATGGTCAACGACAGCCCCTTTGCCGGAAAGGAAGGTAAATACGTTACCTCTCGTCAGCTGCGCAGCCGGTTATGGAAAGAAGCAGAAAGTAATGTCAGCCTCAAGGTGGCCGAGACAAACTCTCCCGAAATTTTTGAAGTTTCCGGGCGCGGCGAACTGCACCTGGGCATACTCCTTGAAACCATGCGGCGTGAAGGCTATGAGCTGCAGGTTTCCAAACCGCAGCCGATTTTGAAAAAAACCGGTGGCCAGATATTAGAACCTTTTGAAAGACTTTACCTGAATATTCCCGAAGAATATTCAGGCCGTATGATTGAAAATCTTGGGGCTCGCCAGGGAGAAATGATCAACCTGCAGCCGTCCGGGGAAAACAATGTTAAAATTGAATTTCTAATCCCCGCCCGCTGTTTGATTGGTTTTCGTTCAGAGCTGCTGACCGAGACCAGGGGCGAAGGGATCATGCACCATATGTATAGCCATTACGGACCCTGGAAAGGAAAGATCCCCGGGCGGCACCGGGGGGTACTCGTAGCCTATGAAACCGGCGAGGCAACCGCCTACGGGATCTATAACGCAGAAGACCGCGGCACCTTGTTCATCAGCCCCCACGACCGGGTTTATGCCGGCATGATCGTCGGAGAAAATTCGCGGGAAAATGACCTGGATATAAACGTGTGCAAAAAGAAACATCTGACCAATATCCGGGCCGGAGCCGCCGACGAAAACATCCGCTTAACCCTGCCGGTAAATTTCACCCTGGAAAAAGCGATGGAATATATCGAGGATGACGAACTGGTGGAGATAACCCCGACTGCTATCCGCATGCGTAAAACAATTCTCGAACGGAGCAAGCGGGAACAGGCAGCCAAGTTAAATAAAGCTTAAAGGATGTTAAGCCGGCGAACAGGGATCAGCGGCATGAGGTAAGCCGGCGTATAAGGCCTTGCATTCTTTTGTAGTGCGAGCCTTTCCAGTAAACCCGCCTGCAGCCCGGACAGTGGCTGAATTCGCTACAGTTTTTCCATACTTTTTCCGGAACCCGCTCTTTTACTTCCATTGGTGACACTTTACTGAGCAAGTTGTTGCAATGCATACAGCGGGAAAAAGGTTTGATTAAGTACGATAGATCGAAGCGGGAAAGC
>SLRT01000141.1 GCA_007130825.1 Syntrophomonadaceae bacterium
AATATTATAAAAGAACTGCAGCAGGATAAATGGCCTCACGATAATTTCCTGCACCTGCAAATCGAAGCAATAAAACTGGCTTTTACCGATGGCTTTGAGTCCATAACCGATCCCGCGAAGATGAAGATTCCAGTTGAGCAATTGCTGAGTAAAAATCACGCAAAGAAAAGAAGCTCTCTAATCGGGGCATTCGCTGCTTTTCCTGGCCTGGAACAAAATTCTGGCGGCGGGACAGTGTACCTGGCCACAGCTGATGGTGAGGGCAACATGGTTTCATATATTCAAAGCAATTACGAAGGCTTCGGGTCGGGCCTGGTAGTTCCGGCTACCGGTATTGCTTTGCAAAACAGGGGCAGGGAATTTTCACTTGATCCAGCTCATCCCAATTACCTGGAGCCGGGAAAAAGAACCTACCATACGATCATACCCGGCTTTCTCTTCAGGGGAAGAGAACCTCTGGGTCCGTTCGGAGTAATGGGTGGTTACATGCAGCCCCAGGGACATGTCCAGCTGGCAATCAATATTGCCGAGCGCGGGTTAAATCCCCAGGCAGCCCTGGATGCACCGAGGTGGAAATGGGTTGCGGGAAAAACCGTGGAACTGGAGCACTCGTTGCCGCTGCACCTGGCGCGAAGCCTGGCCGATCGGGGCCATGATATAATCTATTCTCACGAGTTGTCAGGCTTCGGCAGAGGGCAGGTAATTGTTAGAGATCCAAAAACCGGTGTGCTCTGCGGAGCAACAGAACCAAGAGCTGACGGCACCGTTGCTGCCCGGTAATTCAGGCCGGCCTGGAAATGGATTCTTTTGATGACCGGAATTAGAAAATCCTAAATATGCCTTTTCATTAAAACCGCAGCCGGTAATGCAAAATCCCACATTAATCCACCAGCATAGTTCTTTATCGTTTCAAAGTTACTTGATATTAACTCAAACCTGTTATTTTTGTAAAAAGTAATTGCCCAGTGGGCTTTTTTATGGGCAAGGAGAATAATTTCCTCATAACCGGATGCTGTTAGTTCTTCAAGGAAATTATTTAAAATAACACCTCCGTATCCCTGCCGCTGGTAATCTAACAGCAAATACAATCCTACCAGGTAGATTAATTTTTTATTCAGACCACTAAACCCTAGAAACCCAATGTTTTCATCATGATTTTGAATTAGATAAATACTGTATATCTCGGGAAGACCTTCTTTTTCAAATTTCACAGCCAATCTTTCATAAACACCGGGTGTTTTTTTAGAATAATGGTAATTTGCTTCCCGGCAAACACGGGCCAGGAATAATTTGTCTTCTGGCTCTGCGATTTTAAAGCCTATTTTCACCGGTGATTCCTCCATAAAAGGCTTTCAGTTTTTTTTCATGTTCTTGATTCTGAAAAAGGCGATCGATTATCCCATTTTTTACCTGAGCAAGTCCGCCAATCCCGAGGCGCGTTCCATTGTGCGTTTCACCCCGGTTTCCAGCACTTCGGCGGCGCCAACAATAACCACTGATTTTTTTGCGCGCGTTATCGCTGTGTAGAGCAGTTCACGCGTAAGCGGCCGGACATGCGTTTCAGGGAGCATGATTGCGACATTTTCGTATTCCGAGCCCTGGGCTTTGTGCACGGTGGTTGCCCACGCGAGATCCAGGCGCCCGCGAAGAGCTTCCAGCGGGAAGGCCACAAAACCGCCGCCCCGGGGGAAGACTGCCATGGGTTCGGCCGGGCGGCGTCTTGCGCCGTCTGCGGTTGATACGAGCAGCACCAGGCCGGAGTCGCCGTTGTAAAGGCGCAGGGTATAATCGTTGCGGGTTACGAGTACGGGCTCGCCGACCAGATAATACGAGTTTTCCGGCGTTCTGGCTGTCTGCCTGAATTCATCGAACCAACTGCGGTGAAACCACGCATTGACCGGTTCAGTTCCCGTTCCGCCTGCAGAAATACGGGTTATGCAAAGGATACGGAACCGCTCGTAGTGTGCAATGATAAGCCTTATGTCAGCAGCAGTTTGCTCATCGAAACCGGACGGATCGGCAATATATTCGCGCCGGAGGCGATTTTCCAAATCCGGCAGGGAACTGCGCAGTCTTTTTCGCCATGCAGCCAGGAAAGTAAATCTCTGGTTTTCATCACCCGGCTGCAGTTGTTCGACGCCTTTGAATGCAAGCTCTGGGACTTGATTTTTTAAAGCGGGAGCTTTGCCGCTGTCAGCTGTGGTAGGCGTTATTCCATCATTTATGGCGGCTGCCACGTCAAGAATGCTTTTCCCGCTCGAATCCTCTTCTCGCGCGCGGTAATTTTTTTTCAGCACTACCACCCTGCCATATTTATTTGCTGTTCTTGACTGGCAAAGATCCCGCATAACAGCTCCGGCTTCGATTGAGGGGAGCTGGTCTGAATCGCCGAGAAAGATTATGCGTGCTTCAGGATGCAGAGCACGCAGCAGGCTGTCCATCATGGCCAAATCGATCATGGAACTCTCATCAACAATAACAAGTTGTTCCGAAAGAAGGTTATGCTCATTGTGCCGGAAGCGTTCTGTGCCGGGTAAAAAACTGAGCAGCCGGTGGAGGGTTGAAGACGGGGGGCATGCTTCGGCCAGCCTGCGGTCGGCCCGGGCCGGAGCAGGGATCGCGGCCAGGTGGTTTGCAATTGACTGGCGCATCCTATCAGCTGCTTTCCCTGTTGGTGCAGCAAGCGCAATCGATTCCAGCGCAGGTTCGCCGGTTCTTGCCAGCACGCGGAGTAAACTGGCTACGATGGAGGTCTTTCCGCTTCCCGGCCGGCCGCTGATGATCGCGATCCGCCCGCTCAGCGCTGTCCGTACGGCTTCTTTCTGGTCGGCATCCAACTCAACCCTTCCATATATTTCTACAGGCGGCGAATCAAAAACTTCGGCCAGGGCGCTTTTTACTGCCGGGTCAAGCTTTTCGCCGGTCGGGGTGGTTTGTGAACCGGGCAAGTCGCCGATTCGCCGGCGAAGGATACTACCGACCCGGGCTTCCAGGACATGGAGTTTTTGGATGTAGAGGCAGTCGTGGTCGATGATCAGCGGCCGGTAGTCCCCGGGGCCACCGAATACCGCGGCGAGAGCGGAGTCGGTCGATCCGCTGCAGATATTTTGCGCTTGCCCGAGCAATTTATCGATTGCGGTGCGCTCCTCCGGGCTGGTTTGCAGCTCATCGAGGGCACGCTCGAGGTGGGTGCCGGTTTTAAAAGGAAGTCTCGTGCTGCCCCCGGCGGAGGCGGCCATGGTTGCCAGCACCAGGATCATCAATGCCCGCTGCTCTTTTTGGCTTGGGCCAGGGCCAAGCAGGCGGGCGATCTCCCAGGCAAAGAATAAAGATTCGATCCCCAGGTCCCGATACTCTGTGCGGGCGACAAGATCTTCCGGGTAACCGGGGACGTTTCCCGGGGTCGTTTCAGCAAGCCCCATCGCCACAGCGCCGCAGCCCAGTGGTGTCCAATTACTAAAATCTTTCATCTATACCGCCCCTTTCCTGCATATTTTCCCGTAGTGCACCGCCAATCTCAATCACTTCACCGCCCCATTTTTCGCGGGTTACCAGTTCCTGCTCCCAGGAAACTATCTCACTAAAGGGCGGCCGGGAAAACCAGATGCCCTCCTGGTCATCACCGCGTGGCCCTACTTTCCTGATACCCCGGATAAAGGCATAAAGAACCCCGCCGAAGCGGGTTTCGTAATCTTTCTCGGACCTGATACCGAGCAGGCGGATTACGGCCAGGGTGTAAAGGCGGGCTTGAAGGTTGTAGTTAGCCTCGACATGATCATTGAGGTTCGCCTGGTCGAATGCCGGGAGGCGATCACTTTTCCAGTCGAGCAGATATATTTTTTGCTCGTGCTCGAATACAATATCGATTAGCCCCTGCACATAGCCGCGTATCGCTTTATAAGGCAGGTGGACCTTGTCGCCGGAAACAGCCTGACCTTTTAATATAAGCGGGTGAAATGGTTCGGGTATAGGGTAGGCAAACGACATCTCCTCACAATGGTTTTGGCCCGAAGCGATGCCGTCGGGCATCTCTAAAACAGAATTCATTTCGCGGCTGCGCACATCAACCGGTGTTCTAAGCGCGTTATAGACGAGCTGCAGCGAAGCCGGCAGATATTCTTCAGCCAGGCCGTGGCGCCTGGCCGTGGCCTCTGCCTGCTGGCGGACCGGTTTCAGTATTAACCATTGCTCGAAGCCGAGGTTTAGAATATTATCAAACGGGATGTTTTCGATAAGTGCATGCAAAAAGATCCCGACCTCCCGGCCGCCGGGAAGCTCATGCTCAGATGCTTCTTCCGGTCCCGCTGCCGGTGTTTCTCCCGGTTGTGCCTCTCCGGCGACCTCCTCGCTTCGCTTTGCCGCCTGTTCGTCTGTGTCTGCGGTGGGCGGCTGCCAGGCCGTTCCGCGTTTTATCCGGGTATAGCTGGTTAATAACACCCCCCGGTGGCGGGGAGCAATCCATGCGGTCTCGGGGGTGCTTGAAGGAGGCAGTTCGAGCAGGCTTTGATCGGGCCAGCCTGTTAAGTCGATTTCCTCGTTTCGCAAGCGCGGAGGACGCCCGGGACATGAAACCTGACGAAGGAGATAACGGCGCTGATCGTTTAGCCGGCCCCCTGCACGCAGCAGGTCAAGTTGTTTTTGCAGGGTCCGGTAGAAAGCGCCAAGATACCTGTATTCATAGCTTCTTTTCTGCGGCGCATTTTCCGGGGCTTCTCCGAAGTAGGGCAGATAAAGCCGCGATTTTGCCCGGGTTAGCGAAACATACATCAGCCGCTGGTTTTCCTCGTCATTTTCCTGCCTGATAGCCCTTTTTATCTCCCCGGTTGCCTGGCCAATATGCAGGCGGCGCTCGTTTTCCCGGTGATAAATACTTGTTTTTGCTCCCCTGCCCTGGTAGTCGCTAAACCCCCCGGCGATAAAGATCACTTCCGCTTCGAGGCCCTTGGCCTTGTGCATAGTCAGGATCTGCACCGCTTCCTTATCTGTCTCCAGCCTCTGAATATCGCCTTCACGGCCATGCGGTGATTTTCTGCCGTCGATGCGGGCTTTTAGCCCGCGGTTAAGCTCGGCAAGTGAAACCGGACGCGAGTGCGCTTCTTCCTGGAGCACCTCAAAAAGGTGGAGGTAGTTGGTCAGGGCTCGTTCATCCCGGGAAAAAACAAGCCGCCTCACAATCCCCGATCCGGTGACAATCTGGTCAAACAGGCGGGACCAGGCATGTCCATCGGCAAGCCGTTTCCACTCGAGAAGCAGGCCGGTCAGCGGGTGGCTCTCCCCGGCATCGCGCCATAACGGAAGATCCGCCAAAGGTAGATCAAAGAAAGGAGTCAACCAGGCTGACATGCGGGTGGCCGGTTCTGCCGGTGAATCGATGGCGCAAAGGAGTCTGTAAACATCGTGCGCTTCGTCGGTCTGGAAGAGCCCCTCCTGTTTGTAGAAGGCGTGGGAAATTCCGTAGCTTCGCAGCGCCCGGCCGATTAGCTGCCCTTCCCGGCCGGTTCGGGTCAGGATATAGATGTCGCTCAGCTTGATCGGCGCAGGCTCTTTATCGATGCCGCCAGTAACCAAAAGTCCCTCTTCACTGATTAACCGCCGGATCTCCTCTCCGATAAAGCAGGCCAGGCCCCACTTTACTGAGGCAGCTTTAAGATCTTTATCCCCGCCATACAGATGGAGGAGATGGACAGGAGCAGCCGTCTTTCCGGCCTCTTGTGCGGCGCGGGACTGATCGCCGCATTTCACCGGCTCGTCGTAACGGTTCAAGCCGCTGAAGAAACCGTTTCCTGCTCCGTTTTCAACTTCAAGGATTTCGTTGACTGCATCGATGAGCGGTTTGGTGGATCTGAAGTTATCGGTCAGCGCTGCACGCGAAGCAGTGCACCTTTCTGTAAGATAGCGCTTGGCTATTTCGTAGGTGTGTACGTCTGCGCCGCGGAAACCGTAGATGGCCTGCTTTGGATCGCCGATAACAAAGAGGCGGTGTTCACTTGTCCCTTCGACGAAAATCCGCCGGAATATATCCCACTGCACCGGGTCGGTGTCCTGGAACTCGTCGACGAGGGCATATTTCCAGCGCCTCCTGAGGGCATCCAGCAGCACTCCGGACTCCTCTGCGCGCAGAGCATCCTGTACCCCGAGGAGCATGTCATCGTAGTCCACCAGGCCGAGCAGGCGCTTTCTGGCCGATAACCGCGACTGCACGCGCGGCAGCAGCTCATAAGCGAAAAAACTTTCCGGAGGCGCGGACCGATATTCCATTTCGTCAAGCTTAACAGAAAGAACCCGCAGGGCTTCCGGTGCGCCGGGCATGCCGGCCGCCCGGCGCAGGTTGTCGATCTGTGTGTCATTTGTCCCGGCCAGGCTGCGTCTAGAAGCTGACCACTTCATGAACAGAGAAACGGCCTCCCGGGGGTTCTGTGCCTCCAGCATTCCTTCGACAGCTTCGAAAAGGCCTTCGAGGTGGCTTTCGTAGGTCCCGCAGGTCCGTTTATTAGTAAACAGTTCCGCTCCGGCAGCTTTCAGTTTCTCCAGCGGCGGCAGTTCATCTGCTGCCTGCAAAAACCGCTGTGGTTCCCACACCGGGGTGACCGGACAGCGGTCCGGGCAGCCTTCCCGGTGGCATTTGTATAATAAAGACTCCAGCTCCTGCAAACTATTGTCCTGCTCGATCCAGAGCCGCAGGGCTTCGGCTAAGGAACCTTCTTTTACCAGCGCCAACCGTATTTCTTCCCGGAAAGCCAGTCCGAACATTTCTGCGCCGTCGGCATGTTCCTGTTCAAAAAGCCGTCCCCCGAGAAAAGCCTGTTCCGATAAGACCCGGTGGCAAAACCCGTGAATTGTCGAGATGGCCGCTCCGTCAAAGCGGAAAAGCGCGTCGCGAAGACGCCTCCTGGTGGCCTCGTCGATTTCCCAGTAATCCGCTGCATTCCGATCAGGCTTATCTTTCACACTTTCATCGCAGATTTTCCGGATCAGCGATCTTATCCGTTCGCGCAGCTCCCGGGTCGCTGCATCAGTGAAAGTAACGACCAGGATTTCATCGATTTTAGCCTTGTCGTTGATAATCAAATCAAGAACCAGGTGCTCGAGTGTAAAGGTTTTGCCTGTGCCGGCCGAGGCTTCGATTACCGCGTGACCCTGCTCGAGTTCAGGCCTGGCCAGGATCCCGGGCCGTTTATAGTAAGTGGTATTCATCAGAAACCCTCCAGGTCGACAATATCAGCGAACAGCGGCCCGAAGCGCCGGCTAACGATCCTGGCCGCCTCTTCAGCAGGCGGTGGCTCGTAAGAACGGGGCGAAGGTACAGGGCCCCACAGGCTGGAAAAACTGGACCACTCGTCTTCCGCCAATTCCGATGCCAGCGACCGCAGTCTTTCGCCGTCTGGGAAAGCAGGGGCCGCGAGATTATCTGCTGCCGGATCCGGAGGCGCGCCTGCTTCCCGGTCCGGCTCTTTTCCCGTCTTTCTGACCCCGGTGCGGCCGTTTATGGAATTGATCCGGTCATGGTGTTCGAGGAAAGCGGCTTCGCAGGGCAGGAGGTAGGCATGCGGCCCGCTTAAAAGATCCCCGGCCACCGCTTTAAGCCAGGAACGGGCCCGGTCAGCGTCCAGCGGACGAAGCCGCAACTCCAGGATTCCCTTTTGCCCGGGATTACCGGAATGACAAACCACGATACGCCGTTCATCGTTTCCGGCTTCGTTCATCGCTGAAAGCACGGCATGGTCGACGATTCCCCGCAGCAGGTAGCGGAAGCTGCGTCCCAGCGTGGCCTTGGTTTTCTGGGTGGACATCTGACCCGGCTGGAAAGTTATAGAAGTAAGGCGGTCATCAAATAGCCCCTCCGTTCGGCCGCTGATCCGCACCGGAACCTCTCTTTTCTGTTCTTCCGGCCCGCAGAGCGATACATCCAGGACCAGTGGATCGAGCAC
This sequence comes from Syntrophomonadaceae bacterium, assembly GCA_007130825.1. GTDB lineage: Bacteria > Bacillota > Dethiobacteria > DTU022 > DTU022 > B1SED10-74M. The sequence goes on from SLRT01000141.1 coordinate 7,929, forward strand.
GGTTTCGGCGGAGGATTGTTCACTGGAATGCCCGAGGCGAACCCGGTGCAGGGAGATTGGAACTGTAGTCTCATTTGCATCTGGATTATTGCTGTCATTTCGCAGCCCGGCGAGGCGGGCCAGCCACTCTTGAAGAACTGCCTGGTGGCGTGTTGCGGTAACGCGGGCCAGGACACCAACAGGAATTTGTCCCTTCAGCCGCAGCAGCGCCGCTCGTTCTTCGTAGAGTTCTGCCGGATTGAGTCCGCTTGCAGCAGCATCGAGAAATACTTCACGCAGCAGCCCGGTTTCCAGAGGCCTGGCAACCTCAAAATCCTCTTCTTCACGTTCGGTAAGATCCTCTACTTCTTCGGTCAGGCCGAGCATTGCCGAAGCCCAGCCCTGCATGGGGCATTCAAGAAATCGCCTGATAACGGACAGTGATACAGAAATTGGCGCCTCGATCGAACTTTTATCGGTCAACCCTGTGTCCCGGGCTGTCGCCGTAACAGACCCGGTTTCAGGCGGCTCTCCGGGGAGGGCAAGTATAGCGGAGAGCTTTTCCCAGACTTCCGGGGCAACAACGCTCCGGATATGGTCGAGCTTTTCGCCGGGCCTGCCCCCGTCTGCTGCGGGCATGAGTGAGTGCATATCCCGGCCGATTGACTGCACCCGGGCTTCTACCTTTGCTTCGTCAATGAAGGTTTTACCGTAAGCATCTATATCGTCGTAGCGGCGGAGCGCAGGATCAAGGCGAAGTGCTTTTACTCCTTCTTTTCCCAGGTAGCCGGTTTGCAGCATGTGCAGCAGTTCCTGCAAGACCGCCGAGGGCTGGAGCGGATCGCCGGTCTGTTCATCTCTTCTCACGTAAGAGAGATAAAGCCTGTCACGTGCGCACAAGAGAGTTTCGAGGAACATGTAGCGGTCACGCTCCGAAGGGTCGACATCGCCCGCCCGGCGGCGAGCCGAGCGTAGATCGAGCGCGTCTCTTTGCCCGGGGGCCGGGAAAAGACCCTCGCCAAGCCCCAGCACGAATACTATCCTGAAAGGAATCGCCCGCATGGGCAGAAAGGATGAAACGACCACGCCTTCGGCGAGATACTGCCCCCGCCCACCGCCGAGAGATTCAATGGCGTCAAGGGCAATCTCCGCAGCGACCCTTCCGCTTACGTCATGGCCCAGATCCATTGACTCGAGCCTGGCCAGTGAATTTAAGAGCCGAAGGCGATCCCGCTCGTCGGCCCCGTCTTCTGAGTGCAGATAAGCATCTATCTGCGCTGAATAGAACCGGGCCCAGTCCGATAACTTCATCCGCTGCCTGCGAACGAAGCGGGCATCGGCAAAAAGAGAGCGGGCAAGCAGCCCGAAACGCGCTGCCGCACTGATCGAGGAACCAGAGATCTCTTCCACCAGCCACCGGCCCCGGCCGGATTCAAAGACCCGCTGATCACCGCTTTTTTCCCCGGTCATAAAGGCCCCGAGGGCCAGCCGCCGGATTCCCTGGTCCCAGTTGAAAACATCTTCGTCGATGTACGTTCCGGCGTGATCGGAGTGATCGATTCCAAACATTATGCCCAGTTTTTCGGTCAAGGCTGCCAGATCATCAGGCGTAAGCTCTTCAAAACCGCCGATGACGGCGGGATGGCTGATCAGGCCGAGCACTTCAGTGCGCGAGAAACGGCCAAAAGGTAGTTTCAAAAGCAGGCTCATTGCTTCAATATAGCGGCTGCCTGCAGTGCCCGGCAGATCGGATATACTGCTTGGAAGATTGTTGCAGGCAGCAAAGGCTGCTTCAATCTGGGGCAGGTAGGTATCGCGCTCAGCGCTGTTCACGATAACGGCCACATCACTGAAACGTAATGGTGGTTGACCGGGCCCGGGCTGATCATCGCGCATCAGCCGCCAGATCTCGTCTGCCACCCATTCTACCTCTCTGCGCACCGAGGGGGCAGCCACCAGTTTTAGAGTGTCGTCCGGCGAACATGGAGCGGTTGTTTCCTGGTCCGGGATTTGCTCCAGGATCCGTTCCGGCTCGCGCAGAAGGATATCTCTTTGCAGGAGCTGGAGCAGCCCGCCGCCATTTTCCAGCGGATCGGCAAAAGCACTTTCAAAATCACAATCGGTAAGTTCTCCAAGCAGGCGCACATGTTCCCGCCCGGGGCGCCCCCAGTAGCGAAGCGCCGGTGTGTCTGCCTGGTTGAGCCCGAAGGGATCTTCGTTATCAGTTTCGCCGGAGTCGGACCATACGCGTTTGGCTTTCCGATCTTTTTCCAGTCGGCGGGAAAAATCCCGGTCGGTCTCGACGTCTTCCCAGAACTCGGCGCAGGGGTTGAGGGTGTAAATCCGAAGCGTGCCGGCTTCACCGAGCCTTGCAAAAAGGATCTGAAAAATCCTGGCCACGTAGGAAACACCGAAGATGTGCACCGGGGGAATGCCTTTGCTTCTGATCTTCTCAAAAAGGTTGTCATCGACGGCCAGGAGATCCAGGGTAATCCAGCGTTCGCCTTCCCCGGGCGGGTTTTGTTCGAGGATTCCCCCATCACCGAAGACAGCGCACCAGATCGCTCGCTGCCAGGCAACGGTGGGCGCAAAGGACGGATCGCTCGATACGGGATCGGCAAAGGGACCGCCGGTCAGAATGTGTCCGCCGCTTTTGCCGCCTATACTTTGTTTGCCGTAATTATCCCGCCAGGCGGCGATCATTTCCGGGCGGGAGAAGGTATATTCCTGGAAAAGGTGAGCAATCCGCGAGGCAAGTTGGACCCGGCGCAGATCGGCTCCGTCTGCCGCAAGGTCTGCGTCAGGGGCAGAACTGCCGCCGCTTTTCAGGTAGCGGCGAACAGGCTGCAGCACCTGATCATTAAGCATATCTTCGTCCAAAAGAACAGCTAAAACCGCCGCCTCGACAGTGCCGAGATCGACTAACTTGATCTCACCCGGGCAGATTTCTGCTACTATTTCACCGATGAAGCGCTCAAGTCTGCGAAAGCGCAGATTGGCCGCCACACCGAGGGTCTGAGCCAGGCCGAGGCTTACCCAGGTTTCCATATTCCGGTTAGGGACCACCAGTTCCACAGGATCGAGCGGGTTTTTGCCTGCCTCTCTCCGGCGCTGAAGGTTGGCTGATAACTCCTCCAACAAGCATTCGGTCCTGTTCGAGTAAACCAGTTCAATCATCTCTAACTACTCCTGTTTATAAATTATCTTTACAACAATATAGGATAGGCTATGCGAAAGCAGTATTTGCAATATAGTTAATATTGTAGCACAGTTTAGCCGGGCAAAGCACCGCATTTTTATCACTGTCGGGAGGAAGTTTTTGTTGGCGCCGTGTTTTACCCCGGGCAGGCCGCAAGATTGTTCTTTCGATGCCAGCAGCTCTTTTCGGACAGGGTGGCAGTAAACTGCAGCAAGCCAGCGATCAAAAAGCTAATGGTCGCTTAACCCTGTTTCTAGTTGACATAAGCAAACAAAATATGCTATATTTTAACTAGTGAAAATATTCACTCTTAGTTGGCAGCCTGACACTGCAGTGTTTTGCTATTTACCTGTAAAGCATAGAACCTATAATATTCCCGGCTAGAGTTGCTGTACTGAAAAGCGACTTCCTATTTACCGCTCTATTTAACCGGTTTTTCTATAAAAAGGTGAATTTGGTGCCGGCCGGGCATTGCCTCGGCCGGTAAACGCCGAGCAGGGCCATGGATGTGAAGTGCTGATCCCTTATATGGCCATTTTTTTTATATCCCTGGCCAGCGATCCGCTTATTTTTTAATTATTCTGAGCCTTGGAGGAGGTAAGGTTAAATGATTCAGGCCAAAGATATTATGACTAAGAAAGTAATCACCGTTACTGAAAACGAAACCTTGCAGGATGTTCTTGAACTACTGTCCAGGCACCGTTTTGGCGGCCTGCCGGTAGTTGATAAAGAAGGCAAAATAATAGGAATTATCTCTGTTACCGATATCGTCCACTATTCTGAAAAGATCGATGTAGTGCCGTTAATCAATTTATCGGGATGGATTTCACCTTATGCCGATCCTTCCAGCCTGTTCTATTTACGCAAGGGCCAGGATGCCATGCATGCAACCACAGTGGGAGAGGTAATGAGGAGAAAATTCTTTACGGCAAAAGAAGACAAACCTTTAAACGAGATTGCTGCTTTGATGAAACGCCGCCGCATTAACCGGGTGCCGATCGTTGATGACGAGGGAAAAGTGGTCGGTATTGTGACCAGGTCCGATTTAGTCCAGGGTATTACCCGGCTTTAATAGCAAGTGAAAACATGCTCCGGAAAGAAAGGGGCAGAAGCAACAACAGTCGGTGCTGCCTGCTTCAGACCTGTTAATATCTTTACCGGCAGAACAGGTTTTACTGTTACAGGTTAAGCTTTATGGCAGTCAACCCGTTCCCAATTATGTTTTTATACCAGGCCTGTTCCCAAACCGGGCAAAGGGCGGGAGTGATGCAGGCAGATATACTTTAACGCAAGACAACTTCGTCTATAGTAAATTCCCCGCTAAAACTTTCACCTTCTATTTCATGAACGTTCCAGGCGGTCACCATCTGAAAATCGCCGAAATCGGCAATGTGCGGGGTTGCCACTCCAGGCTGGACTTCCGCCACAGCAGGAGGTTCTACGCTAATTTCAAAAATATGGACTGTTGCCGGGTGCTCTCCAAAGGTTACTGTACCGGTTCCTAAACGCTCTTCCTTTACTCCCGGAACCGGAGATGTAACTATAAGAAGGGGGGCTTTATTCCTCAGCCGGTTAATGCACCCGTCGACAATTCAATTGCTCTAAGCTGCATTGCTGTAACCAGTAACCCTGCAATTTGCAAGCAGTGATTAATGCCGGGTGAAATATGTTTTAATCTTTTAATACACTACCTGACCCAGATCCACGGATGATTCGACCCTGAGCAGGGGGTACATGGGGTTTCGCCGGTAAACCGCCAGTATGCTTTCGTGGGTGCTCTGGGGGTAAGCAGCAGTGCAGTCTTCCAGCAGTACAGCCTTAAAATCGTGACACAGGGCATCCATCATTGTGGCCAGAACACAATAACTGGTTGTAATACCGGCCAGTGCGCAGAGGGTGACTTTTTTTTCGTGCAGAAATTTTTCAAGGCCGGTTTGAAAAAAGGCTGAAAACCTGCGCTTGGGAAGCCAGGTGTCTGTTTCAGGCCGGTAATCGAGACCACCGGCAATCTCAGCGCCACGGGTGCCTTCCAGTGAATGTGGCTGCAGGCGGCCGGTGAAAATGAAATCCTGTTCATGATAAGCATCAGTGGAAAAAACCACCGGCCAGTTTTCTTTTCTGAACATTTTAATCAATGTATTGATGGGCGTGATGATCTGGTTGGCAAACGGTGTAATCGGGAGCGGATGATCGGGATCCAGGTTGTCCTTGACCATGTCGATAATCAAAAGGGCCGGTTTTTCCGGGGGAGAATTTTGCATTTCATCGTTTTTTTCAAAGCTGATCATTTTTTTGTCCTCCAGTCCAAAAAATTATACAGTTAGAGGTTATAAATTCTTCCAGGGGAAAACTCTGGTTACTGTTTTAATTGTATCATATCGGAGGGTTTTTACACATGAATGGAGCAAAGAAAGCGCGGGAAAAACAAAAGGAAGCATGAACCTGAAACGCGAAAGCGTTCGGGTTGCCGGAGCGGTACTGGAAAGAATTTTTTCAGCAGCAGCATATCAATTCCACTGTGCCGGCCCCAAATAAAGTATTTGTGGGCAGGGATTTGTGAATGGCTGTGGTAATTTAATGTTAGCGAACAATGGGGAGGAAGCTTAATGCAAATCGGCCGGGGAAAACAGCGTCTTTTAATCGAAAACCTGCCTGAAGCTTTTGTGCGCAGGGCTTTACTGCGGTTAAAAGCAGATCGCGTAATCGCACGGATATGGGAACACGATCATACCGTATGGAAAGAAACTTCCGGGGAAATAAGTAACCGCCTCGGATGGCTGCACAGCCACCGGGAGATGGTTAATTCTTTTCAATCGATCCACGATCTTGTCGAGCAGGTCCGTGCCGAGGGCTATGCCCGGGTGTTACTCTTAGGGATGGGCGGTTCAAGTCTTGCCCCTGAAGTTTTCCGCAGGACATTTGGAATCCGAAATGGCTATCCTGATCTTGATGTGCTGGACAGTACTGATCCCGGCGCTGTGCTGGATAAAGAAAAACGAATTGATCCGCATAAGACGTTGTTTGTTGTTTCGACGAAATCCGGAAGCACGGTAGAAACAATTTCGTTGATGAAATATTTTTACAACAAAACTTTAGCTGCCGTTGGAAAAAAGAATTGCGGCCGGCATTTCATCGCCATTACCGATCCGGGGAGTGGTTTGGAAAAAACTGCGAAAGAACTTAACTTTAGAAACATATTTTTAAATGATCCCGACATCGGCGGACGGTACTCAGCATTATCATACTTTGGACTTGTCCCGGCTGCGTTAATCGGAGCCGACCTTAAGCAGCTGCTTGACAATGCCGGCGTTATGGCCGCTAACGCTCAAGCATCCAGCTGCCCGCTGAAAGGTGAAAATACCCCGGCATGGTTGGGAGCAGCGCTGGGTACAACTGGTAACAGCGGTCGTGACAAAATAACCCTCATTTTATCTTCCGCAATCCGTTCTTTTGGAGCGTGGATAGAGCAGTTGGTTGCAGAAAGTACGGGAAAAGAAGGCAAAGGCCTTTTACCGGTTGAAGGTGAAACTGTCCTTGCCCCGGAATTTTATGCCAATGATCGCCTCTTTGTTTATTTCCGCTTGGCCGGTGATGAAACCGCTGATGCAAAAGTAAGCAGTTTAACCGAAGCCGGCCATCCGGTTATCCGTCTGGACCTGGAAGACAAGTACAATCTCGGCGGCGAGTTTTTCCGCTGGATGATGGCCACGGCTGTTGCCGGCTGGGCAATGGGGATCAATCCTTTTGATCAACCTAATGTCGAGTCTGCAAAGGTACTGGCCCGGGAGGTGGTCTCAGCCTATCAGGATAAGGGCGAGCTTCCTGCTCTGAGTCCCGATCTAAAAATTGATGGGTTCGAAGTTTATTGCGGGTATGCGGCTGAAGATTTGCAGCAGGTTTGGCGTAAATTGTTCGACGAGGCAAATCCAGGTGAAAACGAAGCTAAAGGACGAAGCTATGTTGCTATCCATGCTTATCTCAGGCCCGATCCCGAAACCGATCGCCTGTTGCAAAGATTGCGGGAAAAAATTCAAACTATTTACCGCTTGGCTGTTACTGTCGGTTACGGGCCCCGTTTTCTGCATTCAACCGGCCAGCTCCATAAAGGAGATGCCGGAAACGGCTTGTTTGTCCAGTTAACCGCCGGGGCGCCTGCTGATCTGCCCATACCCGATCAGCCCGGCGGTGATCGCTCATCGATCAGTTTCGGCCTGTTAAAGACCGCACAGGCACTCGGTGACCGTCAGGCATTATTGGATGCAGGCCGAAAAGTGATTCGTTTTCATTTTGACCGGGATATTCAGACCGCTATGGATAAACTAACCGGGGCCTTGTAGCGGCCGGGCCATTTAACCGCTGTGGGAAACGCAGGAAACCAAACCTTAAGGGGGAACAAACCTATTTTTGATATGCATGCTTTTGCGGCTTTCGCTGATGTTTGGATTTCGGAGGCATTTCTTGTTACTCGGTTCCAATGGATTATAAATCGGCGGTAACAACCCTGTTTCTGCCTGCTTCTTTGGCTGCATATAGCATTCGATCGGCCAGGGCGAGCAGTTCGTCTGCTTTGGATCCATCAGACGGAACGGTAGAGGCCAGGCCAATACTAACCGTCACATAATCACTGACCGCCGAATTCATGTGCTCAATGGCCAAAGCTTCGATTGCAGATCGGATTTTTTCAGCCAGCCGCCTGCCGCCCTGTAGATCAGTTTCGGGTAGGACCAGGGTAAATTCTTCTCCCCCGTAGCGGGCAGCGATATCACCGGGTCGGCGGCAGTTTTCCAAAAATATAGGGGCAACCCTTTTCAGACAATCATCACCGGCCTGGTGACCATAGTAATCGTTATAGTTTTTAAAGTAATCGATATCGCACATCAGTACAGTCAAGGGGTTTTCAGCCCGTTTCATTCTTTTCCACTCATTTTCAAAGTGATCTTCTAAAGCGCGGCGATTGGCTATACCGGTAAGCCCGTCTTTTTCGGAAAGATCTTTAATCTGTTGATAATGGCGGGCATTTTCGAGAGCCAGCCCGCAGACGTTAACGATCCTGGCCGCAAGGCTTTTATATTGTTCACGGTGCCGGGGCAGCTTCAGTTTCCTGATTTCAATTGTTCCCAGCAAACCGCTGCTGCCGGTTACCGGCACAGAAAAACTATCGCTGCTTTGCCCGTTATCTTCCTGTTCCTGACTCGCCACACACTCTTCAGCGCTTATAAAAGAAACTTCCTGCGGTGCAAAGAGCATGGTAAACATTTCCTTGGTGCTCTCTATCACTTCTTCCTCCGTCCGCAACCTGGCCAGCGAGCTCAGAAGATCAAGGGCTATAAAAAAATCAGCCAGTTCTTTGTTTTTATCATCAGCCAAAGTCTTTGTATTTTCGCCGTTTTCTTCAAGACAGCATTTTAAAATGGTCTTAGCGAGGAGTAAATCGAGGTGGTCCAATCCGACCGTAATTGCCTCAGATGGACGGTTGACATAAGAAGCGAACTCTTCCAGGTTTGTTTGCGCATTTTCGTCTGTGCCGGTATCGAGCAATAAAACAGACCGGACTGAATCATTAAAAAAAATGCGGGCCGTGTGCTGATCGAAACCCCACCGCTCTATTATATCCCGCCACTGCTGCAGCCAGCCCGGAGTTACCAGGTAGCAGCCTTTTTGCATATAGTAAGTAGCCAGCTCAGGACTGACAATCAGGTGAAAACACTGATTCAGCTGACAATTGCTGTGTTTAAATAATTTCTGGTTTTCTTCCGGCAACCCTTTAATGCAGCCTCCGCTGAGGATATGCAGCTGATCATAACGGCTGTCATCGGGTAAATTCTTTTTAATCTCGCCCCATTCCAGGGGAGGCATTCCGCAGCTGGTTGGGAAACAGGCCACCTGCACGTCCTCGTACCGTGCCGGCAGGTCCAGGGCGGTTAGCTCTTGCCGGTAGCATTCGCAGCATATAATTAACTGGTTACTCATTTTTGTCTAACTCCCGATCAATCGGATAGCAGCCATGAGTGCGCACTGCTTCCGAAAGTGCCAGTAAAACGTCACCGGGAACCTGCCACGGTATTTCACCGTGGTTGTCAGCGAGAATAAAACCGCCGCCGGGGGCCCCTTTGGCAATTGCCGCTTTTACCGCTGCGGCCGTCTCTTGTTCATTCCAGCGGGCCATCTCGATGCCGTTCAGATTACCTATAATGGTCAATTTACCCCGGCAGGCCTCCTTAATCTTTGCTAAATCCTCACTGGCGCTGATGCCCACCGCTCCGCTGCCTGTTTCGACAATATCGTCAATAATGGGCAGGGCGATACCTGAAGCCAGGTGCGTTGCTACCGGCCCGTTAATGCGGTTAATTGTCCTTTTGGCCACCAGGTAACCGGTTGTTAGGTAGTCATCACGGGGAATAATTGTCGGTGAGGATACCGGATCAAAATAGCATATGGCCGTTGCCCCCGCTTCCAGCTGGGCATTGGCCCAATCGACACAAAAGGCTTCATTTATTTCCATCAAGCGCTCAAAAAGCTGCGGCTGTCCGTAAATCAGATCGAGATAAGCATCAAAGCCCATTTGCATAACCGGAACTGAAAATGGAGAAACGGCCACGCCGAGCACAGGCGTTTTACCAGCTGATTTTTGATGAAGGAGGCGAATCGCCGCCAATATGTTTTGCAGAACCGGAGTCTCTTTTATTTTCGGAGGAGACAATCTGTCAATCTCGGCGTTTGAGCCGATAAAGGGTCTGCCTGAATTGGGGGGACCGTCGTCGTAATAGATAACTTCTCCACCCCAGGCCTCGATTTCAGCCGGGGCATAGAAAAATCCTAACAGGCAGTCATGCTTATACTTTTGGAGTAAACGCAGTTGTCCCTCGACTACGTTGGCCGCGCTTGAAAAGTAATCTTTAATTGACAAGCCAAGCTCTTTTGCGCCGTGGGTTGTCAGCAGTAAAAACAGGGGTACCCGGTCCGGTTCTTTGTGTTCGAGTGTGGTCAGTACCCGCTGCATAGAGGTCATTTTTTCTTTACTCATCATTCCGTGCCTCCCGCAAAAGATTTGGCGATGTGCAGCGCATCCGCAGCGGTGTAGCCGACCGCATCGGCGCCAACTTCCCGCCACAGGCGGTGATCGAGGCGAAAAGGAGCTCCGCCAACGGCTATTTTCACATTACAGCCATAATCTGCAAGCTTATTAACTACATTTTTAACCTGTAAAGCGGAGGGAAACATCAGCACTGAAATCAACACAAGTTCAACCTGATCTTCCATGATATTTTCGACCAGATCTTCTACTTCTACCCGGCCGTAATCATGCAGGTGGTAACCGCTTGCGCGCAGCGTGGAATAAACGATCTTTTTGCCCAGGGAGTGGTAGTCATTAAGAAGGGCGATTGACATTTTGGGTTTATTTTTTCGTTGTTCGCTTTCATCCGGCAAATATTTATCAAGCAGGTCTTCACAGATGCGCCCGCTCATGTAGACCTGGGAAAGAGCATAATCACCCTTTTCCCAACCGCTTCCGATACTATCTAGGACCTTAACTAAAACCTCTTCGACAAAAGGTAAAGGCGACCCTTGTTTTTTATATTCCAGCATTATCTTTTCAGCTGACTCTGCGTTGCTGGCCATCAAAGCTTCCCGGAAAGTTTTGATAATATCTGCCACTGTTGCTCACTTTCTCCCTGGTTTAATGGAGCGATTCATGTATCGTTTTCACCGTGTAAATATTAAATTATGTATATTATATCAGCAAACCGCAGTCAACAGAAGGTATTTTTGAATACATTAACTATTTTTTCGATATCTTAAAAATAATGACAATGACTTTTATCGGCACGCTCTTTACTTGCTCAAAATGGGAAATAATCTTGACAAAGTAAGCTGTAAAAGATATATTGATTAAAACGTTATATGTGGTTAAGTATAACGAATCTTGCCGGAGGTGGATGGGTGAAAATATCATACGCCGATACCAGGGATGCAGTGGGCAAAGTGCTTTCCCATGATGTAACCCGTATTGTCAAAGGGAAATACAAGGGACCGGCTTTTAAAAAAGGGCATGTTATCAAAAACGAGGATATCCCGCTCTTGCTGGACATCGGAAAAGAGCATATTTGTTTTTTAGAGCTGGACGCTAATGAGGTTCATGAAGACGAAGCAGGCTGGTTTTTGGCTTCTTTCGCGGCGGGAGAAGGACTTAATCTCGAAGGCCCGTCGGAAGGAAGGGTGGATCTTGTTGCCGCCAGGGACGGATTACTCAAGGTCGATGTAGAGGGTTTGAAGCAGATCAACCAGCTCACAAACGTGGTAATGGCCAGTTTGCATACCAACAGCCCTGTAAAAAAAGGAGAAAAGGTTGCCGGAACCAGGGTGATTCCCCTGGCTGTTAACAAAGAGATCCTTGAGGGCGCTGAAAAGATCAGTCAAAGCTACTATCCCCTTCTGAATATTTCTGCTTACCTTTCCTGTAAAATGGGGGCTTTGGTTACCGGCAGAGAGGTTTATGAAAGCCGGATCGAAGATGCCTTTGCCCCGGTTCTTAAAGAAAAAGCAGAAGCTTTTGGCCTTGACGAGCCGGAAATTGACTATGCTCCTGATGATGCAGAGATTATTGCTGCTAAAATAAAACTGCTCCTGGAAAGAAATCATGACCTGATTGTTGTTACCGGGGGGATGTCTGTTGATCCCGACGATGTTACACCCACAGGGATCAAGCTTAGCGGGGCAAAAATTGAAAAGTACGGTGCGCCTGTATTACCCGGAGCAATGCTTCTTTTGGCTTACCACGGCCGGGTGCCCATTGTCGGGGTGCCCGCCTGCGGAATGTTCTTTCGGACCACTGTATTTGATTTGATCTTTCCCCGTTTGCTGGCCGGTGAAAGGATTGCTGCTGCTGACGTGGCTGCTCTCGGCCACGGCGGTTTTTGCCGCCGCTGTGAGAAATGCCTTTATCCCGACTGCTCGTTTGGAAAAGGAGGATTTTAATTTGGATTCGAAGCTGATTATGCAAGAGCTTTTACGCTGTTTGGATCAAAACAGGCCTGTCGCTTTGGCCACTGTTGTCTCTACCAGCGGTTCAACACCGAGCCGGGCCGGGTCAAAAATGTTGATTTATGAAGATGGTTCTATAATGGGAACTGTCGGGGGAGGTTGCCTGGAAGCTGCAGTCATCGAAGAGGCGAGGCAGGTAATAAAAAAAGGAGAGCCCCGGTATACTTATTATAGCCTCGATCAGGATGAAGCAGCCGGATTGGGCATGGCCTGCGGGGGGGAAGTTACTGTTTTTATAGATTCATTTATTTCCGGCCCGGAATTGGTTATAGTCGGCGCCGGTCATATCTCTCAATACCTGGCCCGGATGGCCAAGATGCTCGATTTTTATGTAACCGTCATAGACGATCGGGAAGACTTTGCCAGCGTGGAGAGGTTTCCCGAAGCAGATCATTTGATCGCTGCCAACATTGCTGAAGCGCTTGAAAAGCTCAGGATTTCAGAGAACACGTACCTGGCCATTTTAACCAGGGGTCATAAATATGATCAGATTGCCCTGGAGAAAGTTGCCTGTTCGCATGCGGCTTATATCGGGATGGTTGGCAGCCGCAATAAAATAAAAACGGTTCTTGATAACCTGAAGGAAAAAGGCTTGCCTTCATCTGACTTGGACAAAGTGTATGCTCCGATCGGCCTCGACCTCGGTGGAAATACCCCGGCAGAAATCGCCCTGAGTATTGCCGCGGAAATAGTTAAAAATCGCTATGGTGGGGGTCGTGATTAAGGTGAAGGAAATAAGAAGCGGAAGTAAAAAACTGCACCGGCAGCTCGTGTTAATTAAAGGCGCCGGCGACCTGGCCAGCGGTGTTGCCCACCGCCTTTACCAGGCCGGGTTCAAAGTGGTCATGACCGAACAGGAACGTCCTACAGTCATCCGCCGCCCCGCTTCTTTTGCCCAGGCAGTTTTTGATGATCAGGTGGTCGTGGAAGGGGTCCGGGGCTGTAAGGTGGAGCAGGCAGAAAGCGCAAACATAAAAATCCTTTATGATTTGCTTGACCAGGGAATTATCCCGGTAATTGTTGATCCTTACCTGCAAATTCTTTCTTATTTATCACCGGCTGTCTTCATAGAAGGGACGCTTTCCAAAAAAAATGATCGGATGACCACCCCGGGGATGGCCCCTTTGGTCATCGCCCTTGGACCGGGATTTCGGGCCGGCAGGGATGTGCATGCGGTGGTGGAAACCAAGCGCGGGCATGACCTCGGACGGGTCATCTACAACGAAGAAGCTCTGCCCAATGATGGACTGCCCGGCATGGTTGGCGGATACAGCCTGGAGCGGTTGTTAAAGGCGCCTGTTTCCGGCATATTCCGGCCGAAACTAAGTATAGGAGACGTGGTTGCCGCCGGGGAAACGGTTGGTTACGTGGGAGAAAACCCCGTTAAGGCAAATATAGCCGGTGTGATACGCGGCCTGATCTTTGAGGGCCTTTCAGTTAAAGAAGAAATGAAAATCGGTGATATTGACCCCCGGGCGCAGCGTAAATATTGTTTCAGCATCTCGGACAAAGCGCGGGCTATCGGCGGAGGAGTTTTGGAAGCCATTCTTGCCTGTGAATTATGACAGCGGTAATATCGGGATAATAATCAAAGTTTGCGTTTATGTCCTGAAAAAAGCGAGTGGTGAAGATGCTAACGATTAAAGTCAATAAGAAATTAAAAGATTTTTCGCTTGGACTTGATATTTCTTTGCCGCAAAAGAGCCTGGTGATCCGCGGTTCTTCCGGGGCAGGGAAAACAACCCTATTACGATGTGTCGCCGGCCTGGAAAAGGTGGAGGAAGGCTTTATAAGCCTCGGAAATACGGTTTATCTGGATACGCGAAGAAATATTTGCCTCCCGCCGTCCCGCCGCGGCATAGGTTTTGCTTTTCAAGATTACCTCCTTTTTCCCCATCTGAGTGTAGAGCAAAATATTCTTTATGGTCTGCGCCATCCAGGGAATAACCATGGTAACCCGGGATTAAACATGCTTAATGATATTGTTTCCGGGTTGGAACTGTCTCATGCCTATTTGCCCCGCTTCCCGCAGGAACTCTCCGGAGGGGAGAGGCAGAGGGTAAGTCTTGCCCGCGCTCTTTTAGCGGGCAGTCGTCTTTTTTTGCTGGACGAACCCTTTAACGCCATTGACAGAAAGTGTTGCTGCCGCCTTTTGGATTTTGTCAGCGAATGGATTAAACAGCATAATATAGCGGCAATTATGGTATCTCACACCGAAAATGATCTGTTTGACCTGGAAACAAGTGTGCTATACCTAAAAAAGGGACAAGTCGCTTCTTTTTATAACGAAGGATGTGCCTGAAGAATTCTGTACTGGTGGAAATCTATTGCTTAAACAGGCCGGCCTGGTGTGGATAATGCCGCGACGGGGACATTGATATGCAAGGTAAAGTTAAAAAGTGTTTATTGTTTTTATTTGTCCCGGCTTTTTTACTCGGGCTGGGAACAGCCGGCTCTCATTTTTTTAACCCGGTAAATAAGGATGGCAATCCTCCAATCGTTATTTACTGTGCTGCGGGGGTGCGTGCTCCTGTTGAAATGTTGGCCAGGGAGTATGAAGAGCTGTACGGGATAAAAATAGAACTGGTTTATGGCAGCAGCGGAAATTTGAGAACCCAGATTGAATCACGGGGAGCAGGCGATATTTACATTCCCGGTGATCCCCGCTTCCTGGTTGGGATAGATCATGTTAACTCCAGGGAAATTGCTTCTCATTTTCCTGTCCTGGTTATTAATGCTTCGCGGGCAGATAATATAAAGACGCCTTCTGATGTGGCAGATTCAAATCTGGACTTTGTCCTGGTCAACCCGGATTCCACGGCTTTGGGAGAACGTTCAGCAGAAATCATATCAGCACTGGGCCTGGATCATGAACTTGAACACAGGCTTTACGGGCGCGTGGCCACAGCTAACCAGGTGCCTCTTTATTTGAGCTTTGGACGGGGAGAAGCCGGAATTTGCTGGTTCAGCAATTATCTTTTGCATGAAGAAGATCTGGTAATCATCGATCTGCCGGATCATTTGCACAAGCAGGTGCCGATTATCGGGGTGGTTCTTTCAAGCAGTAATCACCCGGAGAAGGCCGGGGATTTTTTGCATTTCCTGAGATCAGGCCGGGCAAAAGATGTTTTTTTGAATACGGGTTATGAGTTAAAGGATTGATCAAGTTTTAGACTTAAATCAGGGGTGATTATTATTAATGGTCCAGGCTTGACAAACCCGTACGGGATTTTTTGGGAAAAAGTCAACCAATTTATAGCTATAGATAAAAAGTTGCTAAGAAAAGAGGTTTTTGCTGCTCCCCTTGCTCCCGAGGCGGCTATCGGACAGACGACATGCAGCGACTATGCCTTGCAAAAAGGAAAAGAACGGCTCTTACAGGCAGAAATTGACGGTTACCGGGGCCAGGCGTTTACAGACAGCCCCGGGTATTACCGGGGAAAATTTGAAGATGTTCTCAACCTTTCCCTGGCTGACAATTTTGAGCGGGCGGTGTTTATAGCTGTTTTCAATGCTTTGCTCCGGAGTAAGGGCGTTATTCAAAAGTCTGTGCACTGCCGGGATGAATCCCCTGCACGCTGTGCACTGCTGCTTACTGAATATATAAGAGAGCGTTTTACATCACCCAAAGTTGTCTTGATCGGTTACCAGCCTCGTTTTGCAGAGACCCTGGCTGCTTCTTTTCCCCTGCGCATTAATGACCTCGACTCCGACAATATCGGGAAAAAGATCGAGGGAATAAAAGAGATTGCCATCGAGCCTTCTACTGCTGCGGGAAAAAATATGAAGTGGGCTGACCTGATTATTGTTACCGGAAGCGTAATCGTCAACAACACATTTTCTTCTTTCGGCGATTCCCGTAAGCCGGTCCTTTATTTTGGCACAAGTATTGTCGGCCCGGCCCAGGTTTTGGGGTTAAATCATTTCTGTCCTTTAAGCGATTAAATGACCTTTTTTCCAGACGGGGGTTTTGGAAAAAAATGCGCTATAACTCGATGATGGTTTTTTTCCTGCCTGTCTTTATCTTATTCATTTTGTTTCTATTTCTTACTTATTTACAGCTTTTCTTGCGCCTGGACTGGAGCAATTTATATTATCTTTTAAAAAGCGAAGAGGTTCTTTTTTCTATACGCTTCAGCTTTGGC
>SLRT01000001.1 GCA_007130825.1 Syntrophomonadaceae bacterium
GCCGCTTCCCGGATGGGGGTTATTCTGCTCTTTACGGTAATGCAGGTTGCCTTTCATTTGCAAGCGGGGCTGCAGGTAAAAACGGTTCAGCAAGCTGCCGCCCCCGAACAGGCCGACTGCTAAAAACACTCCGGCAAATACAGCAATCATAGCCCCTGAAAAAAATCCGGAGTACCTTACCTGTAAAGCTTCCATCAGGGTAAGCACATCAACTTCATATTCTACCGTTTCAGGTTGAAGGAGGGTCATGGTGTCTTCCAGGCGAATATCCACCACTGAAGCAAACGAACCGGGTTCCACGTCTTCTCCGACTTCCGCTTTCAGCCAGAAGGTCCTGCTCTCCCCGGGCGACAAACCGGCCCGGTCCTCTAAGAGTTCCACCTGCTCATCACCTGATGAAAAACGCAGTACCTGGGTAAATTCTGAGTCGCTGACCAGCTCCAGGGGCACCGCAAAGCTGCCCCCGGAGCGGGCCCATATATACTCACCGGGAAGCATAGCAACTGATACTTCCCCGGGTTCGGCAACTTTAAAATCAAAGCTTCTGCGCAGCACAAATTCCGACCCCTGGTATTCCCCGCTGACAGTGACCAGGGCCTCGCCCTCGCCCTTTCTTTCGAAAACGAAGCGGTTGGACCAGATCCCGTCTCCGGCCCGGCTGTTGCCATGCTCATCTTCACCGCTGTCAAAAAGCTCCGCTTCATAACGGGCCCCATCGCCATACTCCAGGTCGAAGTCAAAACTGTCTAACTGCAGGTTGGACCCCTCATGCAGGCGCGTGCCTTTCCATTCGAGGGTAGCGCTGACTATAGTTTCTTCACCCCTGCGGAAACCTTCCTCCCCGGACCAAAAATCGGTGTTAATGCCCGGCAAATCCCGCACCGTAATCCGGGCCGAATCACTCACTATAGTATTCCCGTCCAGCTTAAGCGTCCAATTCAGTTCATATTCTCCGGTCAGATCAACCTGCTCGTAAACTCCCCGGAAGTAGTCTCCTTTGCGGTCCATTGTTACCAAATCAGGCACGGTATCCTCCGGCCCGGTAATTTTCATCTCCAGTTGAAAGTCTTCGTCCTCATATTTTTCCCGGGTGATTACTTCCACCCGGATATCAAGCGGCTCCTCCACCGGGTAGTGGGCTTCCGGATCGGGTTCCATCAGCAGCGCTTCCAGGTACAAGTCGGCATTGCCCATAGCCCGGATCTCCCCACTGCCCTCAACTTCCACGGCCCACTCACCAAAATGCTCCTCTTCGGGCCGGGAAAGAATGGTCAGCAGGTAGTTATCCCTGCCGCCGATCAAAAGCTGATCTAGATCATCTGCCGCCTCGCCGCCGGGCGCTTCGACATTTACGCTCATTTGTGCATCTTCGGCGTCTGCGGAGCTGACCAGGACCAGGTTGATCTGCCGCACCGCTTCACTGACCGTAAAGTTAAAAGTATGCCTGCCGCCATCTTCCAAATCGATAATTTGATCTAAAAACCCGCGGCGATCTTTTAAAATCCCTAAAGCCTCGTAAAAAGTAACCAGCAGATCGCCCGGATCTTCTAAAATATAGGTTTTGCCCCCTGTTTCAGAAGCGATCCTGTCCATCACGTCGGGGTCAATCTCGTCGCTGAAAGCAACTGAGTAAATCATCAGCTCTTCCGCAGCCAGCTCGTCAATCTGCTCCCACAGCTCTTTCATGTAGCCTTCCATAAATTCTTCATTCGCCAGCGCTCCGGGATAGGGATCGGGTTCGCCGTCGGTAAGCATAAAGATAACCGGGATCTTTTCCCCGGTATCAGTTTCATCAAACTGGCTGCGGGCCAGATCTAAAGCTTCAATAAAGTCGGTGTCTCCACGGTAATCAAGCTGCGGTGAAAGCTCATCCATCAGGGCTTCTTTATCAGCGCGGGTGCCCACCGGACTAAGTGGTTTGATCAACATAGCTTCGTGATCGAAGGTGATCACGCTCAAGTAATCGTCTGCTCCCAGCAGATCAATAAACATCCCTGCTGCGGTTTCGCGCAGGCGCAGCGGATCGGTATAGGACATGCTGCCGGAGACATCAATCACCAGGACCACGGCCAGGTTGTCAAATGGGCTCGCTTTCAACTCGCCTTCATCATCGCGGGCCGATACCGGTAAATTCAAACCTGTTAAAAGGGCAAATCCCAGCCCCAAAAAAAGAACGAGTCCGAAAAACCCACTAAAAAGAAATCTTATTTTATCCAATCAGGACCAACCCCCCGAAAAAGCTTGCTGCAGCTTAAGGTTATAACCACTGCTTCCATCAACCCTTTTACCTCCCAAACCCCGGCTTAAAATCCTTCGATTAAAGCCCGGCTAAAGCCCGGAAAATCTGGATCGCCGCCGGCCCCAGGATCACTACGAACAGGGAGGGGAAAATGAAGAATATCAGCGGAAAGATCAACTTGACCTGGGCTTTATTAGCCAGTTCTTCAGCCTTCTGCCTTCTTTTCTGGCGCATGTATTCGGCCTGCACCCGCAGGGTGTTGGTAATATTGCTGCCCAGCTGTTCGGCCTGGATTACGGCGCTGATAAAACTGCTCAGCTCGCTAACCCCGGAACGCCAGGCGATGCCCCGCAGGGCCCCTTCCCGGTTACCGCCCATGCGGATCACTTCCAGGGCCCGCTTGACTTCCATACTGATCGGCCCGGGCATCTGAGAGGCTACCCTCTTTAAAGCCATATCAAAGCCCAGACCCGCCTCCACGCTGACCAGCAGCAAATCAAGAAAGTCGGGCAGGGTCTTTCTGATGGTTTGCTGGCGGGTATCGGCCTTGGAAGTGATGATCCCGTAGGGGAGGAAAAATCCGCCCAGGGTCATCAGGGCCACCACAAGGAACATCTGTCCGCCATCAAACTGAAATGTGCTTGTTAAAAACCAGGCCAGAAAAAGCAGCGCACCGCCTACAAGTAGCTGCAGGGCAAGCAGGGAGAAAAAGTTGAGGTTCTTGGGACTCCCGGCATACCTGATCCTTCTATCCACCCGGGAGCGTATTTCTTTGGGGGCAATTTTTCCCAAAACGTGCCCGATATTGTTCAACGCAGGCATTACGACCCTGTGCATAAAGGGCAGGCGCAGCATATCTTCCGGGTCGGCGTCATCAGACATTTTTTGAATGTCGGCCAAGCGGCTTTGCAGCTGCCTGCGGCGGTTTATAATTATTGAACCCACGGCAACCACCAGGAAAGACGTGAAAAGAAAAACCAGTATTGTCAGCACCAGCGACATATGTTCACCCTCTTTTTAAAAATCTCAAACTTCGATGGCTACAATCTTGCGAATAAAAAGGACCCCGATGATCTGCATTATCACTGCCCCGATAATCATAAAAATCCCCAGCGGCTCTACAATCAGGGTTACAATATAGCCGGGATTTAAAAGAGAAATAACAAGGGCCACCGTCACGGGCAAAAGTGAAAGAATAATCGCCGACAACCGACCCTCGGCGGTAAGGGTCCTTATTTCACCCTTAATCCGCACCCGCTCGCGGATGGTATGCGAAATGCCGTCAAGCACATCGGCTAAATTGCCGCCGACCTGCCTCTGGATCAAAAGCGCGGTAATCAGCATTTCCACGTCGTCGTTTTCGATGCGCAAAAGCATATCGTGCAGGGCCTCGTCCATGGGTTTGCCGAGCCGGTTTTCCCTTAAAACCCTTGAAAACTCCACTGTCAGCGGCCCCTCCATCTCCCGCACCACCACGGCCACTGCCTGGGTGAAACTGAACCCGGCCCGCAGCCCGTTGGCGATAATATTTAAAGCTTCAGGCAACAGATCGGTCATGGCCATGGAACGCTTCTTTATTTTCGAGTTAATCACAAGCCCCGGAATTTTTAAGCCGATCAAAGCGCTCAGGATGCCCAGTAAAATAGATTCACTTAGTAGAAATATAACCGTGTAAAAAGCCACCCCGGTCAAAAGGGTTAACCCGATATATTCCTCAGCCCGCATCAGCACGTGGGCCTTGATCAGCTTGTTCTGGATTTCCTTCAGCCTGTGCTTGCGGGGCATCACCCTGCTCAGCTGGTCGAGCACCCACAAAAAGTCTTCCTGCAGGCCCTCTTTTTTAACGGCCGGCTCTACGACTTCACCCCCGGTCGCTTTGTTCAGGCGGCCGATCACCGCCGCCCTGGGGCTGAACACGGTCAGTAGCACCCCGGCCGCAATGAAAAAAACGGATACTGAAGCAGCCACAATCAAAATTATATCAAGCATCGCTTAACCTCCCCAGCGCACTCTTTCCAGCTCTTCCCCTTCAAAAATACTCATGGGGATGTTTTCGCCGGCCAATCTCAGCTTGTCGATAAAGTTGGGAACAATCCCGGTCGGTACAAACTTGCCGGTCACGTAACCTTTCTCATCCAAACCGCTGTGGTTGAAAACAAAGATGTCCTGCATGGTAATGGTATCGCCTTCCATACCGACCACTTCACAGACCCTGAGAAGCTTCCTGGTCCCGTCGGAATAGCGCTGCACCTGGATGATTAGATCCACTGCAGCAGCTACCTGCTCGCGGATGGCCCGCATGGGCAAATCGAGCCCCGCCATCAAAACCATCGTTTCCATCCTGGCCAGGGCGTCGCGGGCGCTGTTGGCGTGCACGGTGGACAAAGAACCGTCGTGGCCCGTGTTCATGGCCTGGAGCATGTCGAGAGCTTCCCCGCCCCTGGCCTCTCCGACCACGATGCGGTCGGGGCGCATCCGCAGGGAGTTGATCACTAAATCGCGGATGGTAATTTGCCCTTTCCCCTCGATATTGGCCGGCCGGCTTTCAAGTGAGACAACATGATCCTGTTTTAACTGCAGCTCCGCGGCATCCTCAATAGTGACAATCCGCTCGGTATTGGGGATATAGCTTGAAAGCACGTTCAAAGTGGTCGTTTTCCCGGTGCCGGTCCCGCCTGAAATAATGATATTCAGCCGTCCATGCACGCAGGCCTTGAGGAACATAGCTATATCGCTGTTCAACGTCCCGAAATTGATCAGGTCCTCTGTAACATACGGATCGGAAGCAAACTTACGGATGGTGATGCAGGGGCCGTTGATGGAGAGCGGAGGAATAATCGAATTAACCCTGGAACCGTCCGGCAGGCGGGCATCGACCATCGGTGAGCTTTCATCGATTCTGCGCCCCAAAGGCATGATAATTTTATCGATGGTATGCAAAACATGGTTATCGTCGCGGAAATTGATCTCTGTCAGATAAATTTTGCCGTCCCGTTCCACATACACCGTCCCGGGGCCGTTGACCATGATTTCTGTAACCGTGGGGTCGTTAATCAGGGCAGTAATCGGCCCGAAGCCAAAAATCTCGTCGTTTACCTGCTTGATCAGATTCTGCCGGTCCGGCTGGGAAAGGTGGTGAGAATCTTCCTGCAAAACTTCTTCCATAATGGTCATAATCTGGGCCTGGATTTCTTTTTTCCGGGCCTTATCTGCAGTATCGATGCTCGCATAATCCTTGACCGTGTCAATAAACCGGTGCAGGGTTTCCCAGGCCAGGTCGCTGATCAACCTCTTTTTTTCAGTAAACCCGGAGCCGCTTCTTTTTACCTCCGGTCTCACTTTTGCTTCACCACCGCTTATTTGCGGCTTTTTAGACATCATCTAGTTACTCACCTCCTGGAGTTTCTTCTTGTTCCCTGTCCCCGGTGAACCGCTTTGCCAGGCTTTCTGCTCATTTATAATCTTACTTACCAGGTCGTCAAATCCCCTGCTAATCTTGGCCTTGGCAGCAAGCATAACCACCGGTATGCCCTGGTTCATCGAAGATGAAACCAGGCGGTAGTCGGCCGGGATATCGGCATAAATCCTGGCGTTCAGGGTCGTCTCTACGTCCCGGGGCTTGATTTCGCTGCGGGAATCGGTCTTGTTTAAAATCACTTTTGTCTTGTTGGGAGGATACTTTAACATGGACAAAGTGTTTAAGCAGGACTTGATATTACGCAGGGTCACCACTTCCGGGGTAGCCACCAGCATCAAAGTATCGGCCTCCTGGATGGCCGGGTCGACCGGATCGTAAAAACGGGCCGGCATATCAACTACCACGTAATCAAAGGCGTCCTGCAAAATCCTTATAAGCATCCCTACGTAATCGGCATTGATAAATTCGGTCATCTGCGGTTCGGCGTTGGCGGCAAGCAGCTTTACCCCCGAATTATGGGGAATCAGGTAACTTTCCAGGAGATCCTGATCTAAGCTTGTCACCTCGTTAACCACGTCGGCAATGGTAAACTGGGGAATTATATTTAAAGCCAGGGCAGCATTGCCAAAGTCAAGATCGAGATCGACCAAAGCCACCCGGTTTTTATTTTTCTGAGCCAGAGAAACCGCCAGGTTGGTGGCCACAAAAGTCTTGCCCACTCCACCCTTGGTCCCGAAAACAGTAATCACCTGACCGCGCCCACTTTGCTTCGTTTTAACCGGCTTTTCGTGGTGGGCCATCCGCCTTTTTCGCTCCGCCTGGTAACTGCGGTAAATCGAGTCCACCAGCTTCGCGGGAGCAAAGGGATAAACGAGGACATCCTTGGCCCCGGCAAAAAGAGCCGCCCGCATGGTATCTTCTTCCAGCTCCTGCTCGATAATAATTACAGCCACCCCGGGATGCTGGTTGACAATGGCCTCTGTAAGTTTGTAGCCGTTGCCGTTGATATAGGCATTGACCAAAACCACGTCCACATGCCGCGCTTCTAACATTGCAAGCACCTGGTCAAAACTGTCGGCGCCGTCGGTGGTGCTGATATATTCCACATTGGCCAAAGCTTCCAGGATATCTTCTTTTTTTTCCTGCTGGACCCCGGCGACCAGCACTTTAATCATTTCCAACCGGATCACCTCTTCCTGAAGTCTTCAAAATTAAGGGTGCCAAAATCATCCAGGGTTAAAATCTCTTCGTCAGCCGGGGAACGCAGGGTCAGATGAAAGGATCCATGCTGGTTGGAATAGGCCAAAACTTCTGCCTGCTCGGGATCGACCTCTAAAGTAACCGTCCCTACCGGGCGGGCTTCGTCATCTTCTACTTCCCGCGGCAGTTCGCCAATAGCCATAACCTTAATATTCTGAAGCAGGGTGTAGGTGGTTGATTGCCCGTCATTGATTTCTTCCTCCTGAATGGTCAAAAGGATGTCCACCCTGTCACCGGGGGTAATATACCCCGAAACCCCTGTCACATCGCCAACCGGTATCGATACCGCCCGCTTGTTTTCCGGGATGCGGTAGGAAAGGGTGGCGCGCATGTCTTCTGTATGGACGCGGCTGGTTAAAACCTGTTCCCCCCTGACGATCTCACTTCGCGCAATTCCCCCTATAAATAGCGATACGTCCGGGCCGGAGTCTGGATGGGCCACCTCGGACGGGATAGAGCGCACCTCCAGCATTTCGGCGCTGATCCGCGTATGGGCGGGGATAGTGCTCTCGGCAACTACCACATCTGTATGCGGGATCTCTTGCGCCCCCGCTTCCTGCAGGGTATCGAGATAGATATAAAGGAAAAAAGCGGTTGCCAAACCCAAAACCACACCAGCTGCCAGTAAAACTTTGCTTAA
>SLRT01000028.1 GCA_007130825.1 Syntrophomonadaceae bacterium
AAGAAGCTGTTTGCTTCTAAAAGTGTTATTATAGCTTACCTGTTCGGGTCACATGCTGAAGGCATTGCTGCTTCATCATCGGATATCGATCTGGCAGTTCTATTACCTGATGACCAATCATCCTGTAGTGAATTCTATCTAAAGCTGATTACAGAGATTCAACATGCCATCGGCACTGAGCGTTTCGATTTACTCCTTCTTAACAATGCTCCACCGTTTTTCCAGAACGAAGTAGTGCGCAGCGGTATAGTTATTTATGCCCGCAGCGAAGAAGAGCAAGAGTGCTTCGAAACAAAAGTCAGGCTAAAATATTTAGATACGGTTTACCTGAGAAAAGTTCAAAATCAATATCTAAAGAAGAGGGTGAAGCGGTGGTATTCAGAAAAGAAAGCATTTTAGAGCGGCTTAAAAAGCTAAAGGGGAGAGCGGAATGGAGCCTTAGGGTAGGGCAGCAAAGAATTTTATTTAGGCCCCATCAAATTGGTTACTTAAAGGCAGGATACTGTTGGTCGACTGGAAAAATATTATAGTTCAGTTTTATTGGCAAGTTGAGGGTATTATTTGGTGAAAAAGAAGAATAATTATCATAATCAAGTCTTGCACCTGGCCTTCCTCTGGGTTCCGGTTTTGATCCAGATGGCCCTGATTTTTTATTTTTCGGCCCAGCCGGCGGGCAGCCCGGCCTTGGAAAGGTTCCCCACACCACCTGGAATCGGCCACCTCGGCGGCTACGGTTTGCTTGCCTTGCTGCTTTACCGCGCTTTTAACGAAAGTTTGTTCAGCTGGGATTTCAAGGCGGTGGGAAATACTTTGCTGGTAGGTGTTTTATATGCCATCAGCGATGAAGCGCACCAGATGTTTGTTCCCGGCCGCAATCCGGCCCTTTTTGATGTGGCTATCGATACGGCCGGAATTATCCTGGCCCTTTTAGTTATCCGTTTGCTTATAACCCCCTGGACAAATGGCTGAAAGATAAAACCTGATCATAAAGCATATCAGTGCCTGCTTGATGAAGCCAAGATCCTTTTATTATGTAATGCAGGGGTACAGGGGATCCTGCAAAAAAAGATATAGTGATCAGCTTTAACGGGGGTTAGCGCATATCACCGGGGTAAAAGATTTTTTGATTAATCTTGACACGTTTGCTGTAAAGGAATATTATAGTTCAGTAGTTGAACAAAAAGCAGCTGGCCAGGGAGAACCCCATAATATTTCATTTTTAAGGAGTAAATATGGAACATGAATACGAAGTTCTGACCTACCTGAAGGAAAATGAAATTGCCACCCAGCGCAAGATCTCTAAGCGCACCGGCCTATCTTTAGGGGCGGTAAATATTTTGTTGAAAAAAATGGTCCGCAAAGGCCTGGTTAAAGTCGAAAAGCTCAGCGCCCGGTCCATGCGCTATATATTAACCCCCAGGAGCATGCAGGAAAAATCGAGCCTTACTTACCAGTACATCCGTAAATCCTACAAACAGATTTTAAAAATCAACCATATTTTAGATGATATTATCAGGCAATGGGAGCCTGATAAAAATGGCTTTCCGGTTGTTTTATATGGCCCGGCAGATGAAATCAGAAAAATACTGACCCGGCATCTTTCGTACAACGACGTTTCGTATGAACTTTATAACGAGACTTCTTCCTTTGAACACTTGGCTGCCGGTAAATAACTGGACCTGCTCTGGCGGGAAGAAGAGGAAAAAGTATTAGATAGCTGCTTTAAAGTGGTTAATATCATGAATATGCTTTAAAAATAATTCCATAAACCCATAAAGTGCGAACAATCACTTGCTGATGTGCCTAAAAGCTTCCCGGCATGAAATAGATACCCTGCGCTTAAAAACAGCAAGTTATAATGATGCCGGCTGTAATGATGGCTCCAGGTTGGGCATTTATAAACTCCTGGTGCAGATCAAAATAGGCGCGCAGGTTTGCTATAACGACCCTTATATCCCTGTTCTAAGCGCTATGCGTAAATACCCTGACTTGTCTATGGAGTCAGTGGAAATTGATGAAAAACAGCTGCAAAGCATGGATTGTGTCCTGATTGCCACCGACCACAGCAGCTATGATTATCAGTTTATCGATTATCAGTTTATCTATGAACAAAGCCAGTTGATTGTCGATACCAGGAACGTCATGAAAGGATTCAAAAGCGATAAGCTGTTTAAGGCCTGATTTATTTAGTGATCAAAAAAAGGTAATATCTTAAGCTTAAGCGGAAAGAAGACAACATATAATCTGAAGCTAGAAATATATAACGAGTGAGAAGTGAAAAACATGAAGAGCTCCAAGCTGAAAATTAAAGTTTTTGAAATAAAGGGCTCATGCCCGGTTTATCAGGTTGGCGATACTTTTTATATTAAAGACGGTTTCACGCTGACAGCGGAGAAGGAGCTATGTTTCCATTCACTATCATCGCTGATGCCTTACTATGTGGCCTTGAGCCGGGATGTGCCTGCTGTTGACTTAGGGTTGGCCAAATCGGTAAATAAAGCATATATACAGTGTCTTGATCCATGTGCCTATACCGGTGGTGGCACGGTCATTTTTCAAATAACACCAGTTAGCGCTAATATTTAGTTCATGGTTCACAATGCAGAAATAATGGCTTCATCATGAAGCCTTAATACTTACTGAGAGGACTGATCCCGCTGAAAAAAGATATTTCTACTGAAAAAAACCTGCAAATACCACTTCTGGACCTAAAAAGAGAATATGACCACTTATCCCAGGAAATAGAAGAAGCCCTTATAAATGTTGCCTCCGGCACCAAATATATCCTGGGCCCTGAAGTAAAAGAGCTCGAACAACATATCGCTTCCTACCTTGATACCAGCCACTGTATCGGGGTCGCCTCCGGTACGGATGCCCTTCTGATCGCCTTAAGAGCACTTGCCATTAAAACAAAAACCTGTGAATACTTCACCAGGAAAGATGAAATCATCACAACGCCCTTTACCTTTACCGCAACCGGCGGCGCTATATTACGTTCAGGGGCCACCCCTGTTTTTACAGACATCGATAAAAACACCTTCAACCTTGACCCGGAACAGCTCAAAAGCGCCATCAACGAAAACACGGTCGGCATTATTCCGGTTCATTTGTACGGCCAGAGCTGCCCGATGGATCAAATCATGGATCTGGCCCAAAAACACTCCCTTTTTGTCCTTGAAGACGCTGCCCAGTCGTTCGGGGCCAGATGGCGGGACCGTAGCGCAGGCAGCATGGGTGACATGGCCGCCTTAAGCTTTTTTCCCTCTAAGAACCTGGGTTGTTTCGGCGACGGGGGGATGATTGCTACCGCTGATGAAGAGCTGGCGGGGCTGGCAAAAATGCTCAGGACCCACGGGGGAAAAGACAAGTACGATGTAGAACATATCGGTTATAACTCCCGCCTTGATACCATCCAGGCGGCGGTGCTTTTAGTCAAACTAAAACACGTGGACCGGCTCAATAACTTGAGAAAAAAGATCGCTTATAAATATAACGAACAGCTAAAAGATATAAAGTGGCTCACTCTGCCTTTAGAGCTAGAAGAAGCAGAACATGCCTACCACCAGTACACGGTGCGCATCAGCGCTGGTAAAAGAGACTATGTCCAGGTCGGGCTTGAAGAAAAAGGCATAGCTTCAGCTGTCTATTACCCGGTGCCTTTGCACCAGATGAAAGTATTTCAAAACTACAGCAGGCAGGCAGGAAATCTAAAGCATGCCGAAGAAGCCTGCAGGGAAGTATTAAGCCTGCCGGTGGAGCCCCTTTTAAAAGAAGAAGAGCTCGGATATATAATCAAGCACCTGAAGAATATTAAGATGTAGAGAAAGATTAAATACAGAGGGTGGTTATATGGAAAATAAAGCACCACAGGTAGCGGTCATCGGCGGCGGCTACTGGGGCAAAAATTTAATCCGCAACTTTTCCGAACTGGGGGCCCTGGCCCTGATCTGTGACAATGACCCTTTAAAAAAAGAAGCATACTCTAAAGGCTACCCGGATGCTTTTTTCAGCACAGATTACGGCACTGTGCTTGAAAATGATCAGATCAAAGGGGTAGTGATAGCCACCCCTGCTGTAGAGCACTATCAAATGGCCAAGGCCGCCCTGGAAAAGGGTAAAGATGTCCTGGTTGAAAAACCGCTGGCTCTGACCGTAAAGCAGGGCGGGGAACTGGTCGATCTGGCCGAAGATAAGAAGCGGGTTTTAATGGTCGGACATGTGCTGGAATACCACCCGGCGGTGGAAAAGCTCAAAAGTTTGGTTAAAGAAGGGGCGCTCGGTAAGATCCGCTATATTTACTCCAACCGCCTGAACTTGGGCAAATTCAGAACCGAGGAAAATATCCTCTGGAGCTTTGCTCCCCATGATATATCGGTGATTATAAACTTGCTGGGCATGATGCCAGGCGCCCTTGATTCCTCCGGGGGTTCGTACTTAAACAGCGAGATCGCAGACGTGACCATGTCAAACATGTTTTTCAAAAGCGGGGTCAGGGCCCATATCTTTGTCAGCTGGCTGCACCCCTTTAAAGAGCAAAAACTGGTGGTTGTGGGCAGTGAAAAGATGGCTGTTTTTAACGATGTGGCAGATGACAAGCTGCTGTTATACTCGCACAAGGTCAGCTGGGTCAACCAGTGCCCGGTGGCAAACAAGGGCGAGGCGGTAAAAGTGGAAGTAGCAGGCACCGAGCCCTTAAAAGGAGAGTGCGCGCACTTTTTAGAATGCATTAAAAAAAGGGCCGTCCCGCGCACCGGGCCTGAAAATGCTTTAAACGTCTTAAAGGTGCTTTCAGCCATGCAAAAGTCCCTGGAGGCAAGCGGTGAAAAAATTTACCTGGTGGAGGGCGCAGAAAAGGGCCTTGCAACCGGCGGGGCGGAAAAAAGGTTTGAGGATGTCTTCATCCACCCCAGCAGTATCGTCGAGTCCGGGGTGCGCCTGGGCCGGGGCACTAAAATCTGGCACTTTTCTCATGTCAGCCCCGGCGCCGACCTGGGCGAAAAATGCAACCTCGGTCAGAACGTCTTCATCGGCAAAAATGTTAAGATCGGCACTAACGTCAGGATCCAGAATAACGTCTCGGTTTTTGAGGGAGTTACCTTGGAAGATGATGTCTTCTGCGGCCCGAGCATGGTCTTTACCAATGTTAATCGCCCGCGGAGCAAGTATCCCAAAAAAAGTGGTGCGGGCTACGATAAAACAAGAGTTAAAAGGGGCGCCACTATCGGCGCTAACGCTGTAATCAGGTGCGGGACCACCATCGGTGAGCATGCCTTTATCGGGGCCGGCGCGGTGGTGACAGGTGATGTGCCCGACTACTCCCTGATGGTCGGGGTGCCGGCCCGGCAGGCGGGCTGGGTCTGTGAGTGCGGGCAGCGCTTGGATGAGGATTTTAAATGCGGTGAGTGCGGCCGCCTCTATACCTGCAGTGAAGGAATTTTTAAGGAAAAAAATAAACAAAAATGAAGCGCGAGACGAGAGATGGAGTTCAGAGACTTAAAGCAGCAGTACAAACAAAAAAGGATGAAATTGACAGCGCCATTGAAACAGTGCTCTTAAAAGAAAATTTCATTGGCGGTGGAAAAGTGGGACAGCTGGAAGAAGAACTGGCCCGGTACGTCAGCATCAGGCACTGCATAAGCTCTGCCAACGGTACTGATGCTTTGATGCTGGTCTTGATGGCCTGGGGGGTGGCGAGGGAGATGCGGTCTTTGTGCCCGACTTCACCTTTTTTTCCACCGCCGAGGTGGTCTCATTTTTACGGGCCAACCCGGTATTTGTCGATCTGAAAAAAAGGTATTTTTAACCTTGATCCGCTGAAGCTGGAAAAAGCGGTGAAGAAAACGGCTGGCCGCGGTTTTAAAGGTCAAGCTCAAGGCCCTGAGCAGCCATGAGTTAGAAGACGTTAACCGGGTTTATGCGCTATACAATGAACACTTACAGGATGTAACCCGGGTGCCGGTGGTGCCGGAAGGTTTTTATTCGAGCTTTGCCCGGTATACGATCAAGCTTAATAACAAGGAGCAAAGAGACGGTCTGCAGGCTTACTTGAAAAAAAGGGTATCCCGAGTGCCGTTTATTACGCCCGGCCGATGCACGGCAGGGTGCTTATGCTCATCTGGAAGACGTGGAGGAGGATTATGCAAAGACAGGTGAGTTCCGCGATATCGTTTTATCGCTGCCCATGCATCCTTACTTAAGCAAAGAAGAAGTTGACAGGGTTTGTGAGGCCACCAGGTCTTACCTGGGCTGATTAGGAAGGAAAGCTTAAGAACAGCTAAGCAGGTTCGGTGATTGGAGGGGATATTTTTACAGATGGAGATGAAAAACAAGAAATATATTAGCTTGAAATTTAAAAGATACCTGGTAAATAGCATTGATTTTAAATATAACCCGGAATATACCGGGGGTAAAGCCAATATGGATATCGATTTTGGTCATTCGATGGCGATAAAAAATAACGAAGCCCGGGTAAGTTTAAGGTGTATGCTCTTTCGCAAGGCAAAAAAAGAAGAAAAGCCCTTCCACCTGGAAGTGTATACGACCGGCATTTTTGAATTCCAAACAGAGCTGGAAGGCGAGGAACTAAAAAGTATTTTAAGGCAGCAAGCGCTAAATATTCTTTTTCCCTACCTGCGGGCGTTAATAACCAATATCACCGGCAGTTCCGGTTTTCCCCCGATCGTTTTACCGATCATCAACGTTAATCAGCTTATGGAAAAACAAAGCAGCCAGGATGAAAGCACGCATTAACACACGACCGCTAACATCTTCATAAAAAAGGGACTTTTATTGATCTGTTAGGCTGCAGGAAGATTAGGCGGGGCAGGATTTTAAATCAGGCCTGTAGAACTAAACGAAGATATGAAGGAAGGAGTGCATTTATGGTTAAAACAGTCGGGGTGATCGGGCTGGGCTATGTCGGTTTGCCACTGGTCATAGAGTTTAGCAAAGCCGGTTACACGGTGACCGGCTTTGATATTGACCGCGAGAAAGTGGAGCAGCTGAACCGGGGCCAGAGCTATATTTCATATATCGAACCACAGGAGATAGTCGAGCTGGTCCAGGAAAACAGGTTTACGGCCACCGGTGATTTCAGCCGGCTTAAAAAGATGGAGGCGGTTATTATCGCCGTGCCGACCCCTTTATCGGAGTACCGGGACCCGGACCTGCAGTACGTGGTCGGGACCACCGAGCAGGTCAGTGAAAATTTACAGCCGGGCCAGCTGGTTGTTTTAGAAAGCACCACCTACCCGGGAACGACAGAAGAAACCCTGCTGCCCATTTTAAGCAGCAATGGATTGGAAGCGGGCCGTGATTTTTACCTCGCCTACTCGCCCGAACGGGTGGACCCGAACAACAAGGAGCATAAGATAACCGAGATCCCCAAGGTGATCGGGGGCATCACCCCGCAGTGCTTAGAAAAGGCTAAAGATCTCTATGCCCGGGTGTTCAAGCAGGTAGTGCCGGTTTCAAGCACCAGGGTGGCCGAGGCCAGCAAGCTTTTGGAAAATATCTACCGCAGCGTAAACATTGCCATGGTCAATGA
>SLRT01000078.1 GCA_007130825.1 Syntrophomonadaceae bacterium
AATTAATTTAATTGCCGTTCGTTCCTCACCATCAATCTCGATATCCGTAAAGGCCGGGATGCAAATTAAATCAATACCGCCGGGAGCGACAAAACCCCGGGCTATAGCTACAGCTTTTACGGCCTGGTTAAGGGCTCCCGCTCCAATTGTCTGAACTTCTGCTCCTCCTCTTTCTCTTAGCACTCCTGCCAGAGCGCCGGCTACGGAATTGGGGTTAGACTTTGCTGAGACTTTTAATACTTCCATTTGTAATAATCCTCCTTTACGGGTTTGATTATTATATTCGTCGTAATCATAAAATATCCTGCCTGAATAATATGAATAATTTGATACATACTAATTAAATTACTTCAAATTTTCGCTTCATTGATCTGCTCGCTCCACTCTTTTCCTCTATATCCGAAATAAACGGCATTAAAAAACCAATATTCCTTCAGCTGCCGCTATATTCCTTCCGGTATAAAATAAGAGCAAAAAAAGCACCCTTGCATAGTATAAAGCAGGGTGCTTCCCATTATATGTTCTACTACCACCATAAATTTAAGCAATCGCAGTAATGGTTTATTTGGCGTAATCTACCGCTCTTGTTTCTCTTATCACGGTTACCTTAATCTGACCGGGATATTCAAGTTCGTTTTCTACCTTTTTAACAATATCACGGGCTACTTTAATTGACGAGTAATCATCAATCCGGTCCGGCTTAACCATGATCCTGATTTCACGTCCGGCATGTATAGCATAAGCTTTTTCCACGCCGTGAAATGAATCTGCAATATTTTCCAGTTTTTCCAAACGCTTAATATAAGATTCAAGAGTTTCACGTCTCGCTCCCGGCCGTACAGCCGAAATAGCATCTGCAGACTGGACCAACACCGCCTCCATCGTATGAAAATCGATATCGCCGTGATGAGCGCCCACGGCATTTATTATCGCCGGGGATTCCTTGTATTTTTTGGCCAGTTCTGAACCAATTTGGACATGAGAACCTTCCGTTTCGTGATCAATTGCTTTACCTAGATCATGCAGCAAACCGGCTCTTTTAGATAAAGCTACATCGAGACCCAGTTCAGAAGCCATGATACCGGCTAAATGAGATACTTCAATTGAATGCTGTAAAACATTTTGTCCATAACTGGTGCGATAACGCAGCTTGCCAAGAAGAGTAACCAGTTCCGGATGTAATCCATGGACTTTGGTTTCAAAAGCAGCTCGTTCCCCCTCTTCTATTATCTGGGCATCTATTTCTTTACGGGTTTTTTCCACTATTTCTTCAATTCTTGCCGGGTGGATCCGGCCATCACTAACTAATTTTTCCAGGGACAACCGGGCTATTTCCCGTCTGATTGGATCAAAACCAGATATAATCACTGCTTCAGGTGTATCATCGATAATCAAATCAATTCCTGTAAGCGTTTCCAGAGCTCTAATATTACGTCCTTCACGGCCGATGATTCTTCCTTTCATCTCATCGTTGGGCAAATTAACAACAGACACGGTCGATTCGGAAACATGATCAGCGGCACACCGTTGTATCGCCAGGGTGACAATTTCCCTGGCTTTCTTATCTCCTTCGAGTTTAGCCTGATTTTCCATATCTTTAACCATCATTGCCATGTCGTGGTCAATATCTTCCCTTACCCTTTGCAGCAATAAATCTTTTGCCTCTTCTGAATTCATACCAGATATTTTTTCCAGTTCGGTAAGCTGTTGTTGATGCAGCTCTTTAAGTTTTACTTCTGTGTTGCGGTTTTCTTCTTCTTTTTTTCGAAGCTCTTCTTCTTTACGCTCAGTGTTACTTATTTTTCGATCCAGGCTCTCTTCTTTCTGGAGTAATCTTTTCTCCATCTGCTGCAATTCTGAGCGCCTTTCCCTGGTTTCTTTTTCCAGTTCGTTTCTAAGCTGGTGAGTTTCCTCCTTCGCCTCAAGCTCTTTTTCTCTTTTCAGAGAATTTGCTTCTTGTTTAGCTTCTTCAACTATTCGTTTTGCTGCGGATTCAGCGGAAGAAATCTTGGCTTCAGCAAGCAGCTTGCGGATATAAAACCCGCCACCGATGCCTAGCAGTAACGCGGCTATAATCAACAGTATATTTTCCGGCATAATATTCACCTCCGTTTCTTTGTTTTTCTTTGTTTGTAACTATAGTTTGTCCGTAATAAAAATATAAGCTGTGTCCAGAACACAGCTTAAAAGAGAAAGGCCAGAAAAAGGTACAATAAACCCTTTAACTGAAAAGATTGTTATGCATTTTTTATCTATCCACAGTGTCTGATGACACCAGGCTTTCTCTTCACACTTTTGTACTGAACAGTTCATTAGCAAACATATTTTCTTGTTTAATTTTAGCTTTTAAATGATATTATGTCAAGCACAGATCAATTCATTCAGCTGGATCGTAATAGCCTTTAAGAGCTGTTAGGATTAAATTATCCTGAAAGCCACGGCGTTTTAAAAAACCCGCTTCACGTTTAAGCCACCGTTCATCATACTCTTCCACATTTGCCTTTTTAGAATTTCGGTTTTCTAAAATTTCTTTAATCCTGGCCAGGTCTTCTTCCGGGTTAAAATGCTCAGATGTTTTTTGCTCGATAATCTGGTTATCAATACCCTTCAGATTAAGCTCATAACGCACTTTTAGTGCTCCATAACCCCGCAGTTTTCGATAAACGATAAAATCATCTGCAAATCGCTCATCATTAATATAGCCGTATTTTTCAATTTCTTTGATTACAGGTTCAATTACATTTTCCGGAAACCCTTTCCGCTCCAGGTAATCGGAGACTTCTTTTCGACTGCGCGCCCGATACGTTAACAGTCGCAATACCAAGTAGCGGGCTTTTTTTAAGGTTGCTTCTGTATCCAAACAGATTCAGCTCCGTGTAACTGTTCTTATTGATCCGACTCGCCATTTTTATCTGTCCCTATTTTTGTCTCGCCTGCGGGTTCGCCTGCTGTTTCGCTTTTATTAATACTGGCAACCGGCAGGCCGGCCAGTTCCCGTACTTTTTGTTCAATTTCCTCTTTTATTTGCGGGTTTTCGATCAGATATTCCCTGACGTTCTCCCGGCCCTGGCCTAACCTTTCGTCTCCGTAAGAATACCAGGCGCCGCTTTTATTGATTACCTTGTGCTCGAGACCGAGATCAATCAATGATCCTTCTGCTGAAATACCTTTTCCGTAAAGAATATCAAACTCGGCTACTTTAAATGGAGGGGCCACTTTGTTCTTGACTACTTTTACCCTGGTCCGGTTGCCGATAATTTGATCGGAGCCTATTTTCAGTGACTCGATCCTTCTTACTTCCATCCTGACCGATGAATAAAATTTCAGGGCCCTTCCGCCCGGGGTTACTTCTGGATTACCGAACATTACCCCGACTTTTTCCCTGATTTGATTAATAAAAACGGCACTGGTTTTCGATTTGCTGATAACCCCGGAAAGCTTACGCAGGGCCTGAGACATCAGCCTGGCCTGTAATCCAACGTGGGCGTCACCCATCTCTCCTTCAATTTCAGCCCGTGGGACCAGTGCTGCTACTGAATCAATAACAAGAATATCGATAGCGCCACTGCGAACAAGAGCTTCAGCAATTTCCAGGGCCTGTTCGCCGGTGTCGGGTTGTGAAACTAATAAATCATCAAGGTTCACTCCCAGATTGGTGGCATATTGCGGGTCCAGTGCATGCTCGGCGTCGATAAACGCTGCAAAACCATTGCGTTTTTGTGCTTCGGCTATAATATGCAGCGCTACCGTAGTTTTACCCGAAGATTCCGGACCATAGATTTCAATAACTCTGCCCCGGGGCACCCCTCCGACTCCCAGGGCTGCATCTACCGCCAGACAACCGGTCGGGATAACGGCAACTTCAGCTATTGCATCTTGCCCCAACTTCATGATTGAACCTTTACCGAACTGTTTTTCAATCTGCAGTAATGCTGATTCGAGCGCTTTTTCTTTTTCCAATTAAACTTACCTCCTTAAACAGGGCACACTCCTGATGTTAAATCGGGCTTACCCTGATGCTTTTTACTTCTGTTTATTAAAAGGATTTCCTGCATTTATTTTTGATTAGGAGATAAAATACTAGTGATTAACGCTGATTAACGGTCAAAGATTAAAAATCAAATTTTAAATTTTTGTTACAGATAAAAAATTTCTTTCTAACCAGGCAGACCGGCCTTGTAGAGCGATGTGTGTATTGCCCCACGGGGAGTAAGATTACTTTCAAACAACACAGTTTCTCTAACATTAAAAGAAGATGTCCGGAAGGTCCTTTCCTGCTCAATAAATTGTTTTACCAGATCTTCCGCAATTGGACTGCGGATTCGGCCAATGGTAAGATGCGGCTTGTAGCCTCTTTTTTCGGGCTTAAAACCATACCGGGACAAGGCTTTGTCCATGCTTTTGGCCAATTGCTGCACCGTTGTTTCCCCTTCCCTGAGCCCAATCCACATCACCCGCGCTTTGCGCGGCGACGGAAATACACCGCCACTGCCGTAAGATACTTTAAATTGGTTTATTGCAGCCGTAGTTTCATCCATGACAGTTTTGATCTTTTCAATTTTATCCGGTTCTGTATCCCCTAAAAATTTTAGGGTAAGGTGCATTCCATCCGGTTTTACCCAGCGCACTTCTCCCATGTAGCTTTGCAATTTTTGCTGCAGTTCTTGAATCTCATTTTTCTGTTGTTCAGACAGTTCAATCGCTATAAATAATCTGACCATAAATAATTTATTCTCCTCATAAGCGAACAGATAACATTATCCTTCTGACCATATCCAGGGCTAACTGCGCCGATCTTTCTTTCACAATCCGCCTTCCGCCGCCAAGGTTTAATTTTTTGCACTGGCAGCCGCTATTCGATGAAACGGCTACATAGACCAGGCCGGCCGGTTTATTGGAAGAGTTGCTGCCCGGTCCGGCTATCCCGGTTATACCTACCGCCATATCTGAATTAAAATACGCTTTCGCTGCTTCAGCCATCGCTTTAGCTGTTGTTTCGCTGACTTCGCCTTCCAGTTCAAGCAGATCCTTATCCAGGCCGAGCTTACCGGTTTTTACTTCACCGCTGTATGCTACCAGGCCGCCTTTATAAAACTTTGAACTGCCAGGGATGTCGGTAACCATATCCGATAAAAGGCCCCCGCTGCATGATTCGGCCAGGGCCAGGGTCATTTGATTATCGATCATCAGCTCGGCCACCCGACCGGCCAGGGTGTCGTCATCGCTGCCGTAAATATGATCGCCCAATACTGATTTTAACTGCTTTTCAGCTTTTTCGATCGATGCGAAAGCGTCTTCAGCATTACCTTTTCCCTTAATCTGCAGATGTACTTCAAAACCTTTAGCCACGTATGATATTGGCGGCAAGTCCCACGCCCCTAAGGATTTAATTTTTTCTTCCAACCTGGATTCACCAATACCACAACATTTCAATGTTTTTACACTGCTGACTTTGCTGCCCTTGTATTCAGTCAAAAGCGGTAAAACCGATTGATCAAACATCATGCCCATTTCGTTGGGCGGACCGGGCAGCATGATGATTAAGCTGCCATCTTTTTCAACAACAGACCCCGGCGCTGTGCCGTTTTGATTTTCTAAAAGTGTGGCCCCTTCAATAATCATTGCTTGTTTGCGGTTATTCTCCGGCATCCTTATACCGCGAGAAGAAAACATGTTTTGCAGCTTTTCCAACCACTCCCGGTTTAGCACCAGCTGCAGCCCGAGAATAGAGGCAACCGCTTCCCTGGTCATATCATCATCGGTAGGACCTAATCCACCGGTTAGAATGATAATTTCGCTTTTTTCCAGGCCCCTGTATAAAGCGCTTCTGATTGCCTCCCAATCATCAGCAACGACTGTCGATTCCCGAACTTCTATCCCCGCAGACCAAAGCCGCCTGGCCAGAAAACCGGTATTGCTGTTTTCTATAAGCCCGGTCAGCAGCTCATTGCCTACACAAATCAGGTCGGCTTGCAAATATCATTCACCTCTTGGACAGCATTTTGTAAGGTTAATCAGGTTTTTTTTCAAGCGTGGTCATGTTGTATGCCAGTAAATTGTACGGTGATACGGCATCAATCTTGGCCAAAATCCTAATACCGGGTTTTAAATCAACCGGTGAACGAAAATAAACCAACCCGTCCACTTCCGGTGCCTGGTATTGTGAGCGCCCGTAATACCAGTTGCCGTAAAATTGGCTTGTTCCCTCTACAAGGATATCCAATTGTTTTCCCATATACTTTTTATTCACTATGCGGGCCAGACGCTTTTGTTTCAACATCAGTTCCCGGTAGCGTTTAGCGGCAACCCTGCCTGGAACCTGCTCATTTATATTACCGGCAATGGTGCCGTCCTGGCGCGAGTAAGTAAATGCGCCTAAATTTTCGAAAGGATTATCTTCAATAAATTGGAGCAAATCCCTGAAATGAGACCTGGTTTCTCCCGGGTAACCGACCATTACAGTTGTCCGCAGAGCAATATCAGGAATTCGCCGGCGCAGCGTGCTCAACAGTTCCGTCAATTGTTGCCGGTTATATAACCTGCCCATTCGTTCAAGCATTTGGTCGCTGCTGTGCTGAATCGGAATATCCAGGTAGTTGCAGATCCTGCTTTCAGAGCCAATCAGTTCAATCAACTGATCATCAATTCTAGAAGGGTATGTATACATTATTCTGAGCCGGAATGTTCGATCCAGTTTTAATATTTTTTTGATCAGCCCGCTTAAATTAGGCAGACTATCCTTTTCGCTGCCATAAGCGGTGGTATCCTGGGCGATCAAGTTAATTTCAGCGGTTCCTCTATCCAGCAAATCGTTGATTTCAGCCACAATTTCTTCGGGTTCACGGCTTCGGTACGGCCCCCTGATCCTGGGAATCAGGCAGTAATGACAGCGGTTGCTGCAGCCATCGGCAATCTTTACTGAGGCAGTATGAACGGGTGTAGTGAGCACCCGGGATGACAGCGACTGATACATGTTTGCAGGGCTCTTTTTGATCACTGTGCGCTTACCGCTTAGAAGCAGTTTCATAAACTGATCCAGGCTGGAATAGCTGTGCACACCGATCGCTCCATCGATAGCTGCCACATTTTTAATGATTTTATTACCGAAAACTTCGACCAAGCAGCCGGCGGCAACAATTTTTGGTTTATTGGAACCGGTATTTTCAGCTACCTGGAGAATGGTATTTATCGATTCCTGCTGGGCCTGATCGATAAATCCACAGGTATTGACTAAGATAACATCTGCAAAGCGGTAATGATCAGTTAATATAAAGCCCTTATCGGCCAGATAACCCAGTATCTCCTCTGTATCGATCCGGTTTTTTGAACAACCTAGTGAAATTGCCGCCAGTTTAATTCTGCCGGAGAGGCCTGGTTCGGTTCTGAAAATATTGTGTTTATGATAACCGGGGATCGCTTTCTGCAATTATATCTCCTCACACCGCTGCATTTGGAACTTATTTGTAGGCTTCCGGGTCATTATTCAGGTTCCCGGCCGCTGTCTTCGCATATCTTCGCCGCCTGTTCAGCTGTAATCAGTATTTCCCGCGGTTTACTGCCCTCGAACTGTCCGACGACTCCTTTTCTTTCCAGATCATCAATTAACCGGGCAGCCCTGGTATAACCAATTCGAAAGCGTCTCTGCAGCAATGATATCGATGCCTGTCCGGTTCTGACAACAAGATCGACCGCTTCAGCAAATAGCGCATCGGATTCTTCTTCTTCTTCAACCTCTTCCGGAGTTTCTAAAAAAGCACTGCCGTTTTCTTGTTCGATCAGACCCTGCTCTTTGATAAAATCAGTAATCTTTTTTACTTCCTCTTCACTGATATAAGCGCCCTGCACCCGGAAGGGTTTGACAGCCCCAACAGGATAAAAAAGCATATCCCCGCGCCCGAGCAGCTTTTCAGCGCCGGCCATATCAAGAATTGTTCTTGAATCAAACTGTGAGGATACGGTAAAAGCTATCCTGGAGGTAATATTAGCCTTGATAATACCGGTCAAAACATCTACAGAAGGTCTCTGAGTGGCTACAATCAAATGAATTCCGGCTGCTCTTGACATTTGGGCCAGCCGGGCTATGGCATCTTCAACTTCTCCCGGAGATACGTGCATCAAATCGGCCAGTTCATCAATAACCACTATAATATAAGGCAGATCTTCCATATCCCGGTCACCTGCGGCCATTTCACCGTAGGTTCCGATATCCCGAACACCGAGGCGGGCAAAAAGTTCATAGCGCCGGCCCATCTCCCGGACCATGTTTCGCAGAGCCAGGGATGCTTTGCGGGGATCTGTGATCACGGGCATCAACAGGTGGGGAATACCGTTATAGTCACTTAATTCGACCACTTTGGGATCAATCATCATAAAACGCAGTTGTTCAGGATTCGCTTTAAATAAAATGCTGGTGATCAATGTATTAAGGCAGACACTTTTACCGGAGCCTGTTGCGCCGGCAATTAGAAGGTGCGGCATCTTCGCTAAATCCGCTATTACCGGCACTCCGGTAATATCCTTGCCCAGTCCTATAGTAAGCGGTGAAGAACTTTTATGAAAAGCTTTTTCTTCGATTACTTCTCTTAAGTGAACGAGGGCAATTATACTGTTGGGCACTTCTATACCCAGGGCCGCTTTCCCCGGAATCGGCGCTTCTATCCTGACCAGGGGCGCGGCCAGATTCAGGGCCAAATCATCTGAAAGGCCAATAATTTTACTAACTTTTACTCCCGCTTCCGGTTGGACTTCAAAACGGGTTACAGTCGGTCCGGACTGCACGTGGGTTATTTTTGCCTGCACCCCGAAGCTTTGCAAGGTCTTTTCCAGCTTCGTGGCCTTTTCCCGGCTGTTTTTCAGCTGCTGGTCACCGTTTGGTTTGGGTAGTGACAGTAGATCCGGAGTCGGTAATATATAATCGGAGAAAAACTTCCCTTTATGGACTGCCGCTGCCGGAAATTCAACGGATTGCTGCCCGCTGTCTGCCGGTTCCATTACTACCGGTTTTCTTTCATCCTGGTACTCATCAGCGCCGACCCGGGTTTCTTTTTCTACCGGTTCACTCCATTCCTGAACCGTGGAAGCAGCTGTTCCCGGTAAATAATTATTCGCGCTGGCGCCTGTTTTCAGCGCGGCCGCTTTATCTCTTTTTTCAGCGGCATTTCTTACTTTTAACCGGGATCTCGCAATAATTTTCCGGGCAAGATTTAAAAAAAGACGCCCCTGTCTTTTTAGAAAAACATATATTTGTTCAAGAAGCCTTAACAGTAAGTTTAAAATCCGTTTGACCGAGACATTAATGACCAGTAAAACAGAAATCAGGGTTAAAGCAATAAGCAAAATTCTGCTTCCGGTTAAACCGATGGAAAAATACAAGCCAACTGCGAAGCCGGCACCGACCACTCCTCCTCCTTTACTGTCCAGGCCCAGTAAAAAACTTTCGAAGAGAAGATTGTTTGCGGAAAGTAAAGGCATTGTCTCAACCATTAGCTGTAAATGAATCCAGGTC
This sequence comes from Syntrophomonadaceae bacterium, assembly GCA_007130825.1. Classification (GTDB taxonomy): domain Bacteria; phylum Bacillota; class Dethiobacteria; order DTU022; family DTU022; genus B1SED10-74M. The sequence continues at coordinate 9,506 of SLRT01000078.1, forward strand.
ATGGCTAAAACCGAAAAAATCAATAATCCAATCATCCGTGATTTGAGGCTAAATCTGTCACCGGGCAAAATTAAACGTAAGCCCAGTACGGCGATGAAAAAAGGAACAATAACAGCTGCCTCTCCGGCCAGAACCCGCAGGATATTATTGATAAAAAGGCCCAAACCACCGGTTTGCTCGGTCTGAACCAGGCCTACATAACAGAATACGGCCAGGGCTACTAAAAGTACGCCTTTTACCTGGCCACGCATCTCTTTATTTAAACCCTTTTTACGCCTCTTAGCCAAACAAAACAGTCCACCTTGTCTTCAGTTTACCTGCGCTTCACCTGTATCTGCTTTACATTTACTACTGAGCATTATAAAACACTTGTTCAAATAAGTAAAGTCCCGGCAATAATGGAAACATTAACCTTACAGCCGTAATCAAATTATAATTTTTTGCCCGGTCAAACCTTGTCGCAATCTCAGCAAAGCCCTGGTCTAAAATATACCAGGGTTTTCAGCACAAGGTTAATGGCCGCAAAATCAATTGAAATCACCGGAAATTACTTTCATCCCTTTCGGTTGCAGCGTAAAGTGCATCTGGTCGCCAAAAAATATTTCCCCTTCCATGTGCAAAGGTCGGGTTTCGCTCAGTTTCAACTTTAGTTCCCTGGTGCGATAACCGGCATACTGCTTAACTTGATTAAGCCTTCCACTAAAAACTTTCGGGAAATGATAAACCAGGCCCAGGCGGCTCATATTATTGAACACACAGACATCAAAAAGACCATCGTCTTGAATGGCATCAGGAACAATTTTCATCCCGCCTCCGTAAGCCTGTCCAATCCCCACGGCCACCAGTAGGGGGGTCGATTTCAGAGGCCCATTTCCCATATCTATATCTATCTCAACTACCTGGTAAGATAAAAGCGTTTCAAAAAAAGCGTAAATATAAGCAGAAACACCTTTAAAAGGCCTGATGCCCCGATTAACTCTTAATGCTACAGCTGCATCAAAACCGACTCCGACCGAATTGATAAAATAACGGTCCATTACTTTGCCCAGGTCAATTGCCCTGGTTTTTCCTTTTAACAGGGCCTGACAGGCAGCTTCAATATCCAGCGGCATATTGACCGCTGTTGCAAAATCGTTACCCTTGCCACCGTGTATTGATGCCAGGGATGACCCTGTGCCAACGATTCCGTTTAATACTTCGTTGACAGTACCATCCCCGCCGGCGGCGACGATAACGTCAAAACCTTCCAGTGCAGCTTTTTGGGCGGCTTCAATACCATCACCGGGACACCTGGTCCAGTAAATATCATATTCGACTTTTGCGTCCCTGAAACATCTTTCGATTCCTGGTATTAAAGCTTTCGCTTTTCCGCCACCGGCAATCGGGTTGACTATGAACTTGTAGCTTTTCAATTATCTCTCTTCCCTTCATGCTTCAATTGTTAATACCGATCTAAAAAAGCTTATTACTCAACGGGACTGCCTGTTTCAGGCAGTCCCGTCCAAGACTCTATGCTTTTTAAGGAGCTGTTAACAGGAAAATTTCTTTTCCAACTTATTCATGGTATCAACAATACCGCCATACTCCAGTTCAGAATAATGAAGCATGGCCGGTCCGGAAAAACCTTGCTCCCTGATATCGAACGCCTTCCTTGATACTTTATCCCTGATATAATCCCAATAGGGGTGATCAAAACAATCAACCGGTTCAGTCAGCTTGCCGTTATGCACACAGAAACCGGCGGCGCTGACCACTGGAGGGCCGTCAAAATATGAGATACTGCAGCCCATCTTAGCCGGCATCAACGGTCCAACATGGCTGCCGCGCATAAAACCGGCCACAAAATGACCGATACTGTATGGGGAAAGGATCTCTCCGGTAGCCGGAAAATCACCCTGGCATCGCGTCAGCAGGACAGGATCATCTTTACCGGTATAGGTTCCGGCAATATTGTGCAGCCGGGTTGTACTGGCCGCTGTAGCCTGTGCTCCAGTAGCCCGGGAATAAATAGCCGAAATTACAAACCTTTCGTTATCGCGTAGAAGCGCTGCAATATCATAAGTATCTTCAGGGGTATTAAGCTCTATGATTCTATCTTCTTCAACATGAGCAACATCGAGGATAACAAACTTGAAGCCCTCGCTGATTTTCGGAGACAAGATTAGACCCGAACAGTGCATTGGATCGGCAAAGCTTAAATATAAAGGAAGATTATAGGCGCCCGGATCAGTTTTATCTGCTGTAAAAAGTAAAAAAGGTTCTGCTTTACGTTCTTCAATCTCCATTTCTGCCACTGCCGGCCCAAGGCCTTTGACATTGCCGGAAAAAGCGTCGGCCAAAAGATCCTGCCCGGCCCCGTAAAGTCCTTGTTCCTTTGCTTTGTCAGTCCCGCAGATAAAGGCATCCCAGGCTAATTGATGCAATTCAGTGCAGCCGGGTCCGTGTTCATGACAAAATAATATAGCGACATCGTCCCCGGTATTACCGATATAGAAATCGGTAATTAACTGACCCAACTGGCGGTTGATACAATCCCGGACCGATTCGATTAACGCCTCGCTCGGCTTGATATGGCCGGCAATGCTTCCGATATCCGCCTTGATAACACTTAAGGTAGTTTTCAATATTTTCCCTCCTTGTAATTGAAGGGCGCCTGCACCCTTGATTCAGCCCTGTCCACTTAATTGTTTAAGTTTCCATTTTGTTTTCCTGATTATATAGTTTCTACTACTTCAGAAAAAATCCTTCAATATCACAATAAACAATTTCAACCGGTCAACTGCTGAAACGGGTTATACGCTGAAATTAACCTTTTTTAAGTATCAATCAGACTGCATCGAAGTAAAATTTTATTAAGCTAATTATTTGTTGAAGGAAAATATTTTGTTCTCCGGCAATCATTTAACCCGGCAAATTAATAGCGTTATTTACCGCTGCTGTTTGGAACGTCGATAATAATGGGCATGATCATTGGTTTCCGTCCGGTATGCTCATAAAAGTAGGAGGTGGCGGTATCCCTGACTTTAGATTTTATTTTTCCCCATTCAACCAATTTTTGTTGGTTAACTTTATCAATTGTTTTAGAAAGTTCGCCTTTAGCCCCTTCCAGCAAATCCACCGATTCACGGACATAGACAAAACCGCGGGTAATAATTTCCGGCCCGGCCAAAACTTTTTGTTTCTCCGGATCCATGGCCAAAACGATAATCACAATCCCGTCTTCAGATAACATCTGCCGGTCGCGAATGACGACTTCACCTACATCACCAATACCAAATCCATCGACCAAAACCCTGCCTGCCGGGGCCGATCCGACCATCCGTCCTCTGCTATCAGTAAATTCGATAACATTACCCGGCTTGGTCAGGAAAACATTCTCTTCGGCCATCCCCAGTTTTTGGGCAATTATCGAACAATTGGCCTGCTGCCTGTATTCTCCGTGAACCGGAATTATGCATTTCGGTTGTAAAAGATTAAGCATCATTTTGATTTCTTCTTCGCTTCCATGTCCGGATACATGGACTCCGGAAACAGGCTGATAAATTACTTTCGCCTTTAACTGGAAAAGGTTGTTGACTGTCCTGGCTACTAGTTTTTCATTGCCGGGAATCGGGTTGGCGGCAATAATCACGGTATCACCCTGTTTGATTCCAACCTGACGATGTTCCGATTGGGATATCCTGGTTAAAGCCGACATCGGTTCTCCCTGGCTGCCGGTAGTAATCAGGGCCAGCTTGTCCGGGGGCAAATCACTGACTTTATCAGTATCGACCAGAACACCTTTTGGTATATTCAAATAACCAAGTTCTGTGGAAATTTCAACCGAGTTTACGATGCTGCGTCCGACTACACATACTTTGCGATCATAGCGGACAGCGGCGTTTACTACCTGCTGAATACGATGAATATTTGATGCAAACGTAGCCAGGATAATCCGGCCTTGCGAAAGGCGAAATATTTCATTGATGCTTTCGCCTACTTTTTTCTCTGAATAAGTATACCCCGGACGATCGGCATTTGTTGAATCAATCAGGGCTGCTATGATACCTTTTCTACCCAGTTCAGCCAGCTTGTAATAATCAGTAATCTTACCATCTACAGGGGTCTGGTCGAACTTAAAATCACTGGTATAGACTATTGTCCCAACCGGCGTTTCTACAGCAACTCCGACTGAATCCGGAATACTATGGTTGGTCCGGAAAAAATCAAGCTTAAAATTATTGGATAAAACCAATTTTTGATCCGGATTAATTTCATTTAATTCGATGTTGTTGACCGGATGTTCCATAAATTTTGCTTTCAACAGGCCCAGGGTTAAGCGTGTTCCATAGATAGGCGCCTGCAGTTCCTCGATTATATAGGGCATCGCTCCGATATGATCTTCATGGCCGTGGGTCAGGATAATGCCCAGAATTTCAAGATCCTGTTCCAGCAAATACGATATATCGGGGATAACGATATCCACCCCCAGCATGGATTCGTCGGGAAACTTCAGCCCGGCATCCATTATGATGCATTCCCGGCCATACCTGAGAACGAACATATTTTTTCCAATTTCACCAACCCCGCCCAACAGGATCAGCTGCAAATTTTTACTCTTCTTATTCTTCCTTGACAATATATACCTCCATATTTTATGGTTCACTATTATTTAAGGTTTAAATACACAACAACCCGTTGTTTTCAGGATAGAGTTTAATGCTCTCCGGTATGGCCAAAACCGCCATTACTACGGCCGGTAGAGTCCAATTCAGCGCTTTCTGTGATCGCTGCCCGGGATACAGGGCAAAGCACCATCTGCGCAATGCGATCGCTGCGTTTAACGATAAAAGGTTCCCGGCTTAAGTTGATTAAAATTACTTTGATCTCTCCCCGGTAATCAGAATCGATCGTTCCCGGAGAGTTAAGAATACCGATACCCTGTTTTGCAGCCAAACCGCTGCGAGGCCTGATTTGAATTTCGTACCCCGGCGGCACCGCCACCAGCAAACCGGTGGAGATAATGGCGATTTCATGCGGCATAATTGTTTTTTCATCTTCAATCGCCGCATAAATATCCATCCCGGAAGCGCCTTCGGTCATATAGCGGGGCATTGGGATATCAGTTGCATGATCAGCTCGTTTTACCGGTAATCTCACCGTTTTTTGAACCAAACCATTTTCTCCTTTCAACTGCCGCCCCGCTTACCCCGACCAAATTCAGCTGACTTTACCCGGTTTCAGTAAAATAGACCGTGTTCGCCTTAAATCATAATTGATAAACCTTTAATTTTACCCAATTTGCTTTCTTTTCAAGAAGCGCTTTTTATGGCTCACGATATAAAGCTTAATAAAAAAGCCCGGCTGCAAGGGTTTTTAGTTCCATGCCGCCAGCGCTACCTGTTTTTGGGCTTACCTTCGCTTCTGTCTCCCGGTGGTTTTTTCAGCAAAGCCTTCCTCGAGAGATCAATTCGGCCTCTGTCATCGATATCGAGGACTTTAACCTCGATTTCATCGCCCAGGTTGACAACATCTTCTGTCTTTTCGACCCGGCGGTGATCAAGATGTGATATATGCAGGAGGCCTTCTTTACCCGGAAGCACCTCCACAAAAGCGCCGTAGCGTTCAATCCTGGTTACTTTTCCGGTATAAACTTCACCCGGTTCGACTTCCTTCACCAGGGTTTCGACCATTTCCCGTGCTTTTTTACCGCCTTCCGGATCCACGGCAGCAATAAACACCCTTCCGTCAGGTTCGATATCGATATCGACTCCGGTCTCGGCAATAATTTTATTGATCATTTTTCCGCCAGGGCCGATTACTTCCCGGATCTTGTCCACCGGTATCTGGACCTTGATCATGCGTGGCGCATTCGGTGAAAGCTCAGTTCGGGGTTCGCTGATCGTTTCTTTCATTTTATCGAGAATATATTTATACCCGGTATCAGCTTCGTTTAGAGCTTTTTCAAGAATCTCACCGGATATTCCTTTAATCTTAATATCCATTTGTAAAGCGGTAATACCATTTTCTGTTCCGGCCACTTTGAAGTCCATATCACCCAGAAAGTCTTCAACCCCCTGGATATCAGAAAGAATAACCACATCATCGCCTTCTTTAATCAGGCCCATGGCAATCCCGCTTACCGGTCTTTTTAACGGCACGCCGGTATCCATCATCGAAAGCGACGAAGAACATACACTGCCCATCGAAGTGGATCCGTTGGATTCAAGCACTTCCGAAACCAGCCGAAGTGTATAAGGGAATTCGTCCTCGGATGGAACCACCGGCTCCAGGGCCCGTTCAGCAAGTGCGCCATGGCCGATTTCCCTGCGGCCCGGACCGCGCATAAATCCTGTTTCCCCGACACTATAGGGTGGAAAATTATAGTGATGCATAAACCGCTTTGATTCTTCCAGGCCCAAACCGTCAAGCATTTGCATATCTCTTAAAGCAGAGAGAGTACAGATACTGAGCACCTGGGTCTGACCCCGGGTAAACACAGCCGACCCATGGGTGCGGGGAAGAAACGATACTTCACAGCTAATTGGCCTTATTTCCTGCGGTTTGCGGCCGTCGGCCCGTAATTCTTTATTAATGACCAACCCGCGCAGGGTCTCTTTAAGAACGTTCTCAAAAATTTTGCCCAATTCTTCCTGGTTATCCGGATAATCTTCAAAAAACTTATCCAAAATTTCATTTTTGAAGGTGGCTAGCTTGTTTTCACGTTCCTGTTTATCGGAAATTTGCAGGGCGTCAGTAATGCCTTTTTTGATAACCGGTTCAGCTTTTTCGACCAATTCCTCCGGTAATTCTCGGGTAGTGACAGTCATCTTTTTACAACCGCAATCATCCACCATTTGTTCTTGCTTGGCGACAATCTCTTTGATGCTCTCGTGACCGGCTTCAATACACTTTAAAACATCTTCCTTGCTTATTTCCTGTGCTCCTGCTTCAACCATCATCACTGCTTCCTTGGTACCGGCCAGCATCAAGTGCAGATCGCTTTTTTGCAACTGCTCCTGGCCCGGGTTTACTACCGGTTGTCCGTCAACCAGCCCGACAATCACTGCAGCTACCGGTCCTTCAAAGGGTATTTTCGAGATAGATATGGCTGCCGAAGCTCCGATTATAGAAAGCGGTTCGGGGGGGCAGTCCTGGTCCATAGAGAGAACCGTGCTGACAATGTGCACCGAATTATGTAAACCTTTTGGAAACAGGGGACGCAAAGAGCGGTCGGTTAAACGGCAACCCAGTATAGCTCTCTCGGTGGGACGGCCTTCTCTTTTAATGAATCCCCCGGGAATTCTGCCCACGGCATAAAGCCGCTCTTCATAATCTACGGTTAACGGGAAGAAATCTATTCCTTCGCGCGGTTCATCGGAAACAGTTGCTGTTACAAGAACGACTGTATCTCCATAACGAAGCATAACAGCGCCGCTGGCCTGTTTGGCCAATCGGCCTGTTTCCATGGTCATTGTTCTTCCATGCAGTTCCATGGTATAAGATTGCATATACAAATAACTCCTCTCAGTTATTGATGTTTACTAACCATTAACACAGGGGTGCTCCTGTGTTAAAATATGTTACTTCCTCAGGCCCAGTTTTTGCAACAGTTCCTGATATCGTTCCGGTGATCGGTCACGCAGGTAGTTTAATAAGCCTCGCCTGCGTCCGACCAACTTTAATAAACCGCGCTGTGAATGAAAATCTTTTTTGTGGGTTTTTAGATGTTCTGTGAGGTAATTGATTCTCTCCGTCAGCAAAGCAATCTGGACTTCCGGTGAACCGGTATCGCCTTCATGTCTTTTATGCAGGTCGATGATCTCCTGCTTTCTTTCCTGTTCCAGCATTATGTATTCCTCCCTTTCATTAATCGCCGCTTGCCAAGTAAGACGTCGGGATATCGTCTACCTAGCCGGCGGTTCCAGCTAGCGTAATCGTAGCACACTACACCCTGCTTGTAAAGAATAACCCTTGGCGTATTGTTTCTTTTTGAGCTGTTCGATCAGATTTCTGCCCTGCTCGATGTCTTTGCCAATCTGTTCTTTCAGCTGATGAGGAGAAGTAAAAGTTTTTGTGTCTCTCAGTTTTTCCAGGAAACAAACACGAATTTCATGGTTATAAATTGTCCCGTTAAAATCAATAATATGTGTTTCAACAGTGTTGTTGTGATCGGAAAAAGTTGGCCGCGTCCCGACATTGGTTACCCCGTAATATGAGCTGTTGCCCAGTTTATCGACAGAAGTTAAATAAACTCCTTTCCCGGGCCAGAGCAAGCGCGAGGAGGCTGCAATATTTGCTGTTGGATAAACCATTTTTTTACCAACCCCGTAGCCTTTAATGACCTTTCCCTGCCTGAAAAAATAATAATTAAGCAGTTCTGATGCTTCATTTACAGCACCGGATAGGAGCAAAGACCTGATTTTTGAACTGCTAACCTTGGTGCCTGAATAGCTCTGGATAGGAACGATTCCCACATCGAACCCCAGCTCTTTACCCCAATACGATAAAGTTTCAGCGCTGCCGGTTCCCTGCTTGCCGAAGGAGTAATCTTCGCCGATAAAAACGCCGCTGATATTTAATTTTGCAAGCAGTATGCGGCGAATGAATTGCTCCGGGGTAAGTGATGATAGTTCATTGGTAAAATGCTCAACAATAAGATAATCAAGTTCAAGTTCGGCCATTATCTCCGCCCGGTCGGCAATATCGGTCAACAAAGTTAAACGTTGCTCCGGTTGCAGGGCAATCAGTGGATGTGGATCAAAGATCAAGGCAGCGCTAAAACCGTTTTCCTGCCGGGCCTTTTCAACGGCGGATTTTAATATAACCTGGTGGCCCCGGTGCACGCCATCGAAGTTACCCAGCGCGACAAAAAGCGGACCTGCCTTTGCCGGCAGTCGTTCAACACTATTAATCAATTCCATAATCCGATCACCTTTCAGCAATACTTGCCAGGTTTATCTCCCGTGCTCAAACCGTGCTTACACCTTGTTAACACCGTTTTACGCCGATGATTTATACTGATTTATAACATTTAAAATTGTAAATCCCAGGTTGCGACTATCCGTCAGAAAGATATTTACTAGTTTTCAGCCTGTTGCCGGTAGCGGACTGTTCCCAACAGGCAATGGCTTTAAAATTATTCCGGGTATCGTAAATCCTGATCTTATCATTTATCCTGAACTGCCCGGACAGCCCTAAATGATCAAGGCAAACAGTTTGGCCGTTTTTAAGGGCTTTTATATGTTTATCCTCGAGCTTGAGTTTTGGAAAATGAACCAGAGCCGTATCCATCGGCAATAAAAATTCTTCATAACAATTGGACCTGGCTAGTTCTGCAACTTTTTCCAGGGTTAAAGATTTTTCCAGCTTAAAAGGGCCGACTGCCAGTCTTGTCAGCGAAAAAAGATGGGCGCCGCAGCCGACAGCCCGACCAATATCAGCAGCCAGGGTTCGGATATAGGTTCCTTTTGAACACTGCACATCAAATATGATCTGGGCTTCCCGGTCATCATTAAATTCCAAAAGTTCAATACTGTAAATATCAGCCAAACGCACCCGGCGGGGAACATCTTTACCGCTCCGTGTCCAGTGATAAAGCGGTTTCCCCCGGTATTTTACTGCTGAGTAAAGCGGCGGCAGTTGTTCGATGTTTCCTATAAAACCTGAGAGGATCTGTTCTATTTGCACTTGATCGATACCGGGCACAGCAAACTGTCCGGTTTTCCGGCCGGCGGCATCTTCGGTATCAGTAGTAATCCCCAGGGTTACCGCAGCGCGGTAAGTTTTTGGATGTTCGATGATATACTCGGCAATACGCGTTGCTTTGCCCAGGCAAACCGGCAGGACCCCGGTTGCAGCCGGATCCAGTGTTCCGGAATGTCCCGCTTTTATGCCCTGAAACAGCCTGCGGACTGATTGCACCACCTGGTGGGAAGTAGCTCCGTAAGGTTTGTTAATAACAATAATTCCGTCCACTGCACTACTCCTTCAGGCCGACAGTTCTTGCAGCATACTAAAAGCTTCACTCATTACTTTTTCTTTAACAACTGCATATTTATCGTAAAGACGGCAGCCCGCCGCGCGAGGATGTCCTCCTCCATTTAACTTTCCGGCCAATACACTTACATCCATAGATTTTGACCGGAATCCCACCTTTACTTCCTGTTCATTTTCAACATAAAACAAAACACCCAGTTCAACACCTTCAATGTTACGGGTATAGTTAACAATCCCCTCAAGTTCATCTGATTTAGCCCCGCTGCGTTCTCTGATATCCCTGCTCAGGGTCATTACTGCAATTTGACGATTAGCATACATTTCCAGGCTGGAAAGAGCTTCTTTTAATAGCATATAAAAAGAAAGCGGCCGCTCGTCAAATATCTTCTGAGAAATGACTCCCGGGCAGAGGCCGTATTCCAGCAAATCGGCAACTACCCGGTGTGTATCAGGTGTCGTATTATCGTATTTAAAAGACCCGGTATCGGTAGAAATTGCCACATAAAGTGATTTGGCGATGCTCTCGGTGATCGGAACCTGGAGATCTTGCAAAATATGATAAACAATTTCACCGGTAGCGGCCGCTGCAGGATCAACCAGGTTTAATGTCCCAAACCACTGGTTAGTTACATGGTGATCGATGTTGATAATTAAATTGCTTTGCATAACCGCTTCTTTAAAAAAACCAAGCCGTTCCGTATCGCTGCAGTCAAGAACTATAGTGATAACCGCAGGATCTCGGATTAAGACTTCGTTGTGGACACGATCCGCTCCCGTTAAAAAGTTATACTTGCGCGGTATATTCCCCGGATTAAAAAGGCTGACGTCCTTGCCTAGATTCTGCAAACCTTCGCCCATGGCCAACAACGAACCGATACTGTCACCGTCAGGCTGCATGTGTGATATCAGGTAAAAAGCATCTGCATTTTTTAAGCATTCAATTATCTTTGCCCGATCCGTTGTCATTACTATCATTCTCTTCTTCTTTTAGTGATTTTATAACACTTTCAATATAGGCTCCGTATTCAATAGAATCATCCAGGTAAAATTTTATTTCCGGAGTATATCTAAGCCTGATCCGCCGGCCTATTTCGCTGCGTATAAATCCGGATGCATTTACCAGGGTTTGCAGGGTTTCCTTTTTTTCACTCTCACTGCCATAGACACTGATATAAACCGATGCATGCCGCAGATCCCTGGAAAGGTCGACATCAGTTACGCTGGTAATACCAACCACCCTGGGATCTTTTATTTCGAAGTTGATAATGCCGCCGACATCTTTTTTGATCTGTTCAGCAACCCGCCGCACTCTGTTTTCTGTCATGATTAACCCCCCAAATACAATATACGGCTTATCAATAAGGGCCTAACGAGCTACCTGCTCCATAACGTAGGCTTCAATAATATCCCCTTCATGAAGATCATTAAAGTTTTCCAGTAATATCCCACACTCATATCCGGTCGACACTTCGCGAACATCATCTTTAAAGCGCTTAAGTGAAGCAATGCTTCCTGCTTCATGAACTACAGTACCGTCGCGGATTACCCTTACGATCGAGTTACGGCTGATTTTACCTTCAATAACGTATGAACCGGCTATATTACCCAGTTTCGATGCTTTAAACAGCTGTCTGACCTCAACCTGGCCCTGGATAACTTCCTTCATAACCGGCTTGAGCATACCTTTCACCGCGGCCTTAATATCTTCGATTGCCTCGTATATAATTCGGTAAAGCCTGATATCAACCTGGTTCTTTTCTGCCAGTTTACGGGCATTGCTGTCCGGACGGACATTAAACCCGATCACGATTGCATTTGAAGCGGAAGCGAGCATTATATCGGTTTCGTTAATGGCACCGGCACCGGTATGAATGATTTTTATCTGAACTTCTTCCAGGCTCAATTTAGCCAGGGCATCTTTAAGAGCTTCCACAGAACCCTGGACATCTGCTTTCAGGATCAGGTTAAGCTCTTTAACTTCCCCATCCTGGATCTGCTTAAACAGATCTTCAAGGGTAACTCTCTGCACGCGCCTGCTTGCTTCCTTGATTTTTTCGGCGCGTTTATCGGCCACCTGCCGGGCCGCCCGTTCGTTGCTGACAACCTGGAAGCTGTCACCGGCCATGGGAACATCACTTAAGCCGAGTATCTCAACCGGGGTAGACGGACCGGCGGAATTGATCCTTTCGCCGTACTCGTTGATCATCGCCCTGACTTTACCGGCTATAGATCCGCAAATAACCGGTTCGCCAACATGAAGGGTTCCGTCTTGCACCAACACTGTAGCGACCGGCCCCCGGCCTTTATCAAGGTTAGCTTCAATCACTGTCCCCCGGGCAGAGCGATCCGGACAGGCTTTAAGTTCGCTTACTTCGGCGAGCAGCAGGATCATCTCCAGGAGCTCTTCCAAACCTTCACCTTTGATAGCGCTGACCGGAACAACAATGGTATCTCCGCCCCAATCTTCGGGAACCAGTTCATGTTCGGCAAGCTGTTGCTTCACCCGTTCCGGGTTGGCTTCTGCTTTATCCATTTTGTTGATCGCTACCAGTACCGGCACATTTGCCGCCCTGGCATGGTTTATCGCTTCGACTGTCTGGGGCATAACCCCATCGTCGGCAGCGACGACCAGGATAGCAATATCGGTTACCTGCGCGCCACGGGCCCGCATCGCGGTAAAAGCCTCATGACCGGGAGTATCGAGGAAAACAACGCGTTTATCATTTACATTGACCTGGTAAGCGCCGATATGCTGCGTTATACCTCCAACTTCACCGGAAATGACATTGGCGCTCCTGATCGAATCAAGCAGTAGTGTTTTACCGTGATCGACATGGCCAAGCACTGTTACCACCGGTTTGCGCAGAACTTCTTCTCTATCTTGGGCTTCTTCCTCTCCATGATCAGCCAGGAGTTCTTCTTCCAGTTGATCTTCTTTATAATCCACTTCAAAACCGTAATCGTCAGCCACCAACTCGACGGTTTCAGGAGTCAGCGGTTGGTTCACGTTAGCTATTACGCCCATTTCCATCAGTTGGGTGATCAGCTGAGCGGAAGTTATATCCAGCTTAGCAGCCAGTTCAGCTACTGTTACCTGTCCCTCCAGCTTAATTTTCGGTTTTTGAGCCTTAAGCATTGCCGCTCTTTTTTCTTCCTGGATCATTTTGCGGGCTTTGCGGCCCGGCGTTGTTTGTTCCGGTTCTTTGGCTTTACCCTTCTTTTTGGCCGCAACCGATACTTTAGATTCAGAAGGCGGTTTTTCTTGTTTTTCTTCTTGTTTGGTTTCTTTAGAAGGTTCTTTAGCCGCTTTTCCGGTCAATATGGCCATAACATTGTTAGCGTCATCATCTGTCAAAGTACTCATATGATTATTAACATCTATATTCATACTTTGCATTACTTCGATCAATTTTTTGCTGCTTATGCCCAGCTCTTTTGCCAACTCATAAACTCTTACTTTACTCATTTATAACACCTCCATAAGGAAAGCCCTCCCTGTTATTTTTCGCTTTCAGTTTGTCTTAATAGCGCAGAAATTTCAGCGATCAGATCTGAAGAAACTGGCTGTTGCAGGTTTCTTTCCAGCCTTTTACCCTTGACCGCTTGTTTAAAACATACTTCCCGCGGGCAGATATAAGCGCCACGGCCGGCCTTTTTGCCACTCGAATCGAGCGCCACCTTTCCCTCCGGGGTCTTCACAATGCGCACAAGTTCTTTTTTGGGCTTTTTTACCCGGCAGCCGATACAAAGCCTGAGGGGAATCTTTTTCTGCTTAATCATTTACCTGCCGCTCCTCTTCCGGCAGCTCATCACTTTCAGATTGCTCAGTTACAGTAGTTGAATTGGAACCCTCAACCGCATCAATCTTTTCATCTTCGCTAGAACTTTCTGTTCCAGGCTCGACATTATCTTCACCCTGGTTAAAATCAATAACTAATTCACCATTTTCATTATCCTCTTCAAAATCCGTTTCATCGGCCAGGCCGATTGCAGAAAAACTTTTCTCCGCAAACTGAGTTTCGCTGGAAATATCGACTTTCCACCCGGTTAATTTAGCAGCCAGGCGCGCATTTTGACCTTCCTTGCCAATAGCCAGCGAAAGCTGGTTGTCCGGGACTACCACCGCGGCCGAATTCTTTTCCGAATTAATGGTCACCGATGCCACTTTGGCCGGACTGAGAGAGTTGGCGATATATTCTTCCACCGCTTCGCTCCACTTGACTATATCAATTTTTTCGCCCTTAAGCTCGTTGCTTATCGCCTGAACCCTGCTGCCTTTCGGGCCCACGCAGGCCCCAACCGGGTCAATATCACTATTGCCCGAGAATACAGCCAATTTAGAGCGATTACCTGCTTCACGGGCGGCTGCCTTGATTTCGACAATCCCCTCG
>SLRT01000047.1 GCA_007130825.1 Syntrophomonadaceae bacterium
ATAGCTTTGTATAATAGGCTTATATATTGGATCTTAGGAGGATAAAACGATGAAAAAAGAAACAGTATTTATTGACGAAGCGCCGAAAGTTTTAACTAAATATTCTCACGCTGCCCTGGCTGGTCCTTTCGTTTTCACGTCAGGGCAAACAGCTATGTTGCCGGGTAAAACGGAAATAGCGCCCGAAAGTGAAGAAAACATTGCTAATCAAACCAAACAAACTCTCGAAAATTTAAAAGCTGTTCTTAAAGCGGCAGGGTGTTCTTTTGAGGATGTGCTTTTTGTAAAAATTTATATTACGGATATGATTTATTATAAAGGTATGAACAAGGTTTATGAAGCGTATTTCCCTGAGCCAGCCAGTCAGTGTCCGGCTAGAACCTGTGTTGCCGTCAAGGAGTTGGCCAGGCCTGATTTGCTGGTTGAAATTGAAATGATAGCGGTTAAGCAAAATTCCAAGGAGATCTAAGCTATTTAAATCAGGGCACAGGTGGCTTGTGGGGCGGGCAATTATCGAACGAGAACGATTTCTCACGACTGGTTGATCTCCTGTTCCTTGTATTGGAGCTGGTATAAATTATAGTAGTACCCACCGTTGGCCAGCAATTCCTGGTGGTTGCCCATCTCCCGAACCTTGCCTTTATGCATGACGATGATGTTGTCGGCAGACTGAATGGTGGAAAGGCGGTGAGCCACAACAAGGGTGGTCCGCCCGCGTGATATGGTGTTCATGGCGCGTTGGATGATCTGTTCCGTTTCTGTGTCTATGTTGGCGGTAGCTTCGTCCAAGATCAGTATCTTGGGATTAAACGCCAGCGCCCGGGCAAAGGCAAGCAATTGCCGTTGCCCGGCGGATATCGTTGCGCCCCGTTCCTTGACCTCACTGTCGTACTCCTGAGGCAGTCGGTTGATGAAGCGGTGGGCATCAACTGCCTCGGCAATCTGCTGAATCTGTTGGCTGTCGATGTCGCTGTTGAGACGAATGTTGTCTGCGATTGTGCCGCTGAACATAAAGACATCCTGAAGTACAACAGCCACATTCTGGCGTAACCGATCCAAATCCATCTCTTTGATGTCCACACCGTCAATCAGGATTTGCCCTTCCTGGATGTCATAGAGACGACTGATCAAGTTGATTATTGAAGTTTTGCCGGCTCCAGTGGCACCGACAAAGGCCACTGTCTGCCCTTTCTCAACAGTAAAGCTCACATCTCTCAGCACCCATTCACCCGTGTTATAGGCAAACCAGACGTTGCGAAATTCAATTTTTCCCTCAACCCGGGTCGGTGCGGGCTGTTCCGGCGACTTGATGTCAACCGGTGTGTCCAACAACTTAAATATTCTCTCTGATGATGCCATGGCTGCCTGCATAATGTTGTATTTCTCCGCCATATCGTTGATGGGGCGAAAAAACATCTCGACATATTGGATAAAGGCGTAGAGCACGCCAAAGGAAATGACACCCTGGATCACATTTCCGCCTCCATACCAGATCAATAACGCCAGGGCAATGAAGTATACCAGGTCAATAAAGGGGCGGAATACAGCAAAGATTTTCAACTCCCGGTAACTGGCCTGGTAGTGGGATTGGTTGATTTCATAAAATTCCTGATGCTTCTTCTTCTCACGGTGAAATATCTGTACCGTACGCATGCCCGAGATATTTTCCGACAAAGTGGCGTTGATCCGGGCCAGGCGCACACGCACTTCCCGGTATGCTTCCCGGGCTTTGATGCGGAAAATCGCAGTTGCAACCGCGACCAGCGGCAGCAGTGAAAAGCTGACCAGGGCCAGTCGAATGTTGAGCTGCAACATCACGAGAACAATACCCAGCAGCATAAATATATCCTTGAACAGGTTGACCACCACACCGGTAAACATCTGGTTCAGGGTTTCGGTATCGTTAGTAACCCTTGTTACCAGCCGTCCCACTGGATTGGTGTCAAAGAACCGCAGTGACAGGCGCTGCAGATGGGAAAAAATCTGGTGTCGAATGTTGAATATTATATGCTGTCCCGTGCGGTGCAGCAGGTAAATCTGTAAATAGTTGAGGCTGAAGCCTAGCAAAATTATTCCCAGGTAAATCAATGCCAGCCTGATCAAGGCCTCCCTGTCCGGCTGGCGGAAGGCCCTGTAGTCGTCAGCTGCCAGCGGGCTGGCTGTAAACTTGCCCACCTCGGAATCCAACACCAGGCTTGCTCCATCCCTCTCGACGGAGTAATCCGCTCCTTCCATGTAGCCATCCACCAGGTAATAATTGCCCTCATAGGTCAGCAGCTGGACTTTGGGCTGGTCAGGGTACTCATCAGGCAGCAGGTGCTGGGGCACGTATACCTGTCCCTGGTAATTGATTCCTTCTTTGGGTTCCTGACCGCGCTCCCAAACAACCATTGGCCCGGGGGTGATATGGTCATCGATGGCCACCTTGACCAAGAACGGTCGGGCCAGCTCTGCCCCGGTGACAAACAGCAGCAATATTACACAAATCAGAATTACCGCCCGGTAGGGCCTAGCATAGGAAAGCAACCGCTTCATCAGCCGGGCGTCATATCCCTTGCCCAGTGTTTCTTCTTCATGATAGTTATGAATTGTACTCATCCCCGGCTCTCTGCTATTATTTTCTCCAGCTGTTGCTTGTGATAGAACTGCTGGTACAGCCCGCCTTTTTTCAGCAGTTCATCGTGGGTGCCTCTTTCGATAATCCTTCCCTGATCCATTACGACAATTTCATCCGCATCCTGCACCGCCGAGACCCGGTGGGATATGATGATGCTCGACCGTTCGGTCATAAAGCGGCGCAGGCCTTTTAGTATCTGTTCCTCAGTACGGGTGTCCACCGCCGAGAGACAGTCATCCATAATTAACAGCGCCGGATCCTTTATCAGCGCCCGGGCGATGGTAATGCGTTGTTTTTGACCGCCGGACAGGGTAACACCACGCTCGCCTGAAAGGGTGTCAAACTGTTGGGGGAACTCCACTATGTTATCGTAAATCTGGGCCAGCCTGGCCGCCTCTTCCACCCGCTGGCGGCTCAGGTTTTCATCAGCGAATGCGATATTCTCATGAATAGTGGCAGAAAACAAAAAAACATCCTGGGGCACATAACCGATGTCCCTGCGCAGCACTGCCAGGGGTATCCGGTTTATATCTATGCCGTCTAACATTATCCGGCCGGGAGGGGGATTATACAGCCGGATCAACAAGTTGGCAAGAGTGCTCTTGCCACTACCGGTTCGTCCGATGATAGCCAGGGTATTGCCCTGAGGAAGCTTGATATTTATGTCTTCCAGCACCTTTGTGCCGTCGGGATAGCTGAAATTAAGATGGCGGATTTCCAGTTCACCCCGGAGCCTGTCCACCTCTTTCACATCAGGTTTGTCAACAACTTCAGGCTCCTTTTCAAGAAGGACCTTCAGGCGCTCCATGGAAGAGGCACCCCGTTGCAGCACATTAATAACCCAGCCCAGGGCCATCATCGGCCAGATCAGCATGGCCAGGTAAGTGTTGAAAGCGACAAAGGCACCCAGGGTTATTGTGCCTTCAATAACCAGTATACCGCCGTAAGAAAGGACAATAAGATAGCTGATCCCGGAGATAAACTGGACCAGCGGCATAAAAAGGCCCCAGATTCGAATCAAATCCATATTTTTCTGCACAAAACCGTAAGATACTTTATCAAAGCGATCCACTTCGGCGTCTTCCTGGACAAAGGATTTAATCACCCGGATGCCGGACAGATTTTCCTGCACCCGGTGGGTCATGTCCGAAAATGCCGCCTGAACAGCCTTAAACCGGACATGGATGATTCGGCCGACAAACAGAACCAGGCCCGCCATGAAGGGCAGAGGCAAGAGGGCAAGCATAGTGAGGCGGAAGTCTATGGTCTGGGACATAATGAAAACAGTAGCGATGGTAAGAAACAGGGCATCGGTGAGCATAATTATCCCCGGGCCTAAAGCCATGCGCACGGCATTGATGTCATTGGTGGCATGGGCCATCAGATCACCGGTTTTGTGTTCATTGTAGAAGTTTACCGATAATTTTTGCAGATGGGCAAACAGCATGTCCCGCAAGTAGAATTCAAGTTTGCGGGCAGTGCCCATGATAAAAATCCGCCACAAAAAACGGCAGGATACAACCACTAGAGCGATTCCCATGATATAGCCGACAAACATCCACAAATCAACTGCTGCAACCTGCCTGGTTTCAATTTGGTCGGTGATGTGGCCTAAAAGATACGGAATAAGCAGTTGAGCTGAATTTACCATAATCAACCATACCACACCCAGTGCATAGCGCCAGGCATGGGTGCGGAAGAAGCCCTTTAGCAGCCAAAAAGATTTCATTGCCATATACCCTCATTAATTTATTTGCCCCGTCTACCTTATCACAGTCAAATAAGGCATTCAAATGCCAGGATGCCAGGTTTCCGGTGATTGGGTCATTTCAACAGCAATCAACCCGGTGCCGTCCAGCTGTTGTTGCTGTTGTCAGCGGCAATCCGTTTCGGGTAGAGGAGAAAATAAAGGATATTAGGCATAGACTATTTAATAATAATTAGAAGGCAAAAAAGTGGGTTTTGCAAATTGTAAGATAATTTGTTCTGGGAGGGATCAACTTGAGATTAGAAGATCTAAAGGTTTTTCAAAACAGCTTTACGGAACATACCGAGTTACGGCTTCAAAGAAACTCCACGGTTGCTTTATCTTTGGTTCATGGAAATCTGGTGAGAAACGAAAAAAACACCTCCAGTGGAATATCCTCAAGGGTTTATCACAAAGGAATATTTGGATTTGCCTCCAGTCCTAAAATCGATGAGAACACTGTCAAAGAGGTTTTGGGGAAATCCAAAGAAAATGCCTATTTGCTGTCGAATCTGGAAAAAAGAAAAAAAGGGGCTTTGCCCGGCGAAAGCTTTGAGGTGCTGAAAGATTTTTCGACGAAGAAACAACGGGTATCCCGAAAAGACATGATTCAGTTTTTAAAAACCCTTTATCAATATGCGTCTAAGGCTTATCCCGATTTAAAATCGACAACTTTTGTGATTAACAATTTGGATATGGAAAAAAGTCTTATAACATCTTTTGGGGCAGCGGGGTATAGCCTGGTTCCCAGAACAGTACTGATGATGAATCTATCTTTGGAAAAGGATGGCAGCACCTATGACACCTATGAGGTTTTTGGTGGCCTGGGCCAGTTCGAGGATTTTTTTGATAAACCCGAAGCGTTATTTGCAGAAATTGATCAGATCTACAAAAAGGTTCGTGAAAAATCGGAGGGAGTATATCCCGAAGCAGGTTATAAGGATGTGATCTTGGATTCGAAATTAGCAGGTATCCTGGCCCATGAGGCCATTGGTCACACCACGGAAGCGGATTTGGTTAAAAGTGGGTCAATGGCAAAGGACTTCCTGGGAGAAAAGGTGGCCAGTGACCTGGTAACCTTAGTGGACTTTGCCTATGAGTACGACAGCAGTGTTTGCCCCGTGCCGGTTTATATGGATGATGAAGGGACAAGGCCCCGGGATGCCGTTATTATCAAGGATGGGGTGTTAAAGACCTTTATGAATAATAAAGAGCTTTCTGTGGATTTAGGCCATGAACCTACCGGGAATGCTCGAGCCTATGCTTTTTCCGACGAACCCCTGGTTCGCATGCGAAACACCGCGATTTTGCCGGGGGAAGATTGTCTAAAGGATATGATCGCCTCCATTGAGGATGGCTATTATCTGACCAAACCAAGCAATGGCCAGGCAGATTCCACCAGCGAGTTTATGTTTGGGGTGCCGAATGGCTATGAGATAAAAAATGGTAAGATTGCCCGCGCCATTAAAGATACCACGATTTCCGGTGTGGCCTTCGATATGCTGAAAACCATCACCATGGTTTCCGATCAAATGTATTGGTCCAATGCCGGGATGTGTGGGAAAAAGCAAATGATACCGGTAGGCATGGGTGGACCGGCCGTCAAATGCAAAATCAATTTAGGGGGGCGATAACATGGATGTTCTGAAGAAATGTCTTGAAGGGTTAAAGGAAAAAGGGGCAGAGAAGGCAGAAGTAAATTTGACCAGAGGAATTAAAGAGGAGATGAATATTCACTCCGGGGAAATTAGTCTGCTTCGCAGCTTGGAGGAATATCATCTGGAAATGACAGCTTTGATCGATCAGAAAAAGGACACGATTAAAATTAATAAAATTGACGATGCTTCCATCCAGGAGGCCATTGTAGAAGTCATTGAAAATGCCAAAAACTCCGAGTTGGATCCTGCCAATGATATCCCCGTGGGAGAGGTCCAAAAACACTATGAAGACCCAAAAACCGGTGCTGACATTGAAAAAATGCATCAAAGACTAACGGAGTTAATCAGGGAAGTTCATCGGGATTTTGAGAACTTAGTCATTGAAGAGGCAGTCTTAGAGCATCTAGATACCCATCGATATTATGAGAATTCCAACGGGGCGAGCCTTTCATCCAATGGTGATCTATATAATTTTATGATTATGTTCTTTGCCAAAAAAGGGAAGCAGACATCGTCTTTTAATTATACTGTTCAATCCACCAGGGATTTAGAAAAAACCCTGCTGGACATGGGATCTTTAAAAAATTTACTAAAAGAATCCATTGACCATCTAGCCCCCGAAGAAATTAACGAAAATAAATTTACAGGAGAGGTAATTGTTACACCGGGCTGCATGAATGAGGTCGTCCCTTTCCTGCTCGCCCATCTATCCAATCAGTATTTGATTTCGGGAATTTCTAAATTTCGAGATAAAATTAATCAAAAAGCATTAGATGAAAAGTTAACCCTGAGAACCGAACCGGACTCTCAGGAATTGGCGGTAAAAGACTATTTTGGCCAAGATGGTTTCATCCAGCGAAATGATGATATTTTTAAAAATGGTGTATTGAAAAATTATCTGCTAAACTATTATGGCGCCCTGAAAACAGGATATAAAAGAGGGCCTTCCACGGGAGCGAATCTGGTAATTGAGCCAGGGACGGAAAGATTCCAGGAAATGATAAAATCCATGGATCAAGGAATTATTCTATCCAGGTTTTCTGGAGGGATGCCGGCACCCAACGGGGACTTTTCTGGAATTGCCAAAAACAGCTACTACGTGGAAGGTGGAGAGATCCGGTACCCCATTAAAGAGACTATGATTTCTGGAAATATCTTTACAATGTTTGAGAATATTAAGGAGATTTCGAAAGAACGAATCAATAGTGGACAGAGTTTGATGCCCTATTTCAAGTTTGACAATGTAGTGATCTCCTGACAGTAAAAGAATTGATTGACGGAGTAAGGCAGGCCGTGATTGTTGAGGAGTATTTGATATACCCTACAACCTGGACAGGCCAGTGCCATCAAAGTTGAGTTTGATAATGGCCCCTGCTAAACTTAGTATTGATGGGTGTTCGCGGGATCGCTATAAAGATGTCCTGCTAAAAATGCGCAGGATTTCAG
>SLRT01000165.1 GCA_007130825.1 Syntrophomonadaceae bacterium
AAACAGTAGGTCATCGCCGCCGTCAGGGTCGTCTTGCCGTGATCAACGTGCCCTATCGTCCCAACATTAACATGCGGCTTCGTCCGCTCAAACTTCTGCTTCGCCAACTAAATGCACCTCCAACTATTAATAAGCAACGCTTCTGGTAATAATTTTTTCAGCAATGCTCTGGGGAACCTCTTCATAACGATAAAATTCCATATTATAGACACCCCGTCCCTGGGTGTGAGAACGTAATTCAGTAGCATAGCCAAAAATCTCAGAAAGCGGAACCGCTCCCCGGATTATCTGGTGGCCGCTTTTCAGTTCAGTACCCAGGATCCTGCCCCGGCGGCCGGTAAAATCACCAATGATATCGCCTACATATTCCTCAGGTGCTGAAACTTCGACTTTCATCACCGGTTCCAGCAGAATTGGTTTTGCCTTCGAAAGCGCTGTTTTTAATGCCTTGGAACCGGCAATACGAAAGGCCAACTCGGAAGAATCAACTTCGTGGAAAGAACCGTCAATCAAGATCACTTTAAAATCGACCACCGGGTAACCGGCCAATACCCCGTTATGAGAAGCATCCTTCACGCCGGCCTCAACAGAGGGGATAAATTCCTTTGGAATAGCTCCGCCGAAAATTTTATTTTCAAAAACAAAGCCCCCTCCCGGCTCGAGAGGTGAAAGTGTAATTTTAACATGCCCGTACTGGCCGCGTCCTCCGGACTGCCGAACAAAACGCCCTTCGACCGTTACCTCGTTTTGAATGGTCTCCTTATAAGCTACCTGTGGTTTACCTACATTGGCCTGAACTTTAAACTCCCGCAGCAAACGGTCGACAATAATTTCAAGGTGCAGTTCTCCCATACCCGAAATAATTGTCTGCCCGGTTTCGTCGTCAGTGTAGATCAGAAAAGTAGGATCCTCTTCGGCTAAATGCTGCATTGAAACGCTCATTTTATCCTGATCGGCTTTTGTTTTCGGTTCAATAGCTATGGAAATGACCGGTTCGGGAAACTTGATATTTTCTAATACAATCGGTTGATCAAGAGCACATAGAGATTCTCCGGTACTGATCTCTTTCGGTCCGGCTAAAGCAAGGATATCTCCTGTTTTAGCCTCTTCTATTTCTTCCCGGAAGTTGGCATGCATCCGGATTAACCTGCTGATACGCTGACGTTTCTGCCGGGTTGAGTTAAGCATAACAGAACCTTTTTTCAGAGTGCCGGAATAAACCCGGGCGAAAGCCAGTTTCCCCACGTAAGGATCAACCATTATTTTGAAAATCAGGGCCGAAAATGGAGCGTCATTGGCTGGAAGCCGAAAGTCTTCCTCGCCATTTTTCGGATTTAATCCCTTAACCGCCCCGACCTCTACCGGAGAGGGCATGTAGTTGATCACCGCGTCAAGCAGGGGTTGAACGCCCTTGTTGCGGTAGGAAGAACCACAAAGCACGGGCACCAGGTTATGATGTATGGTCGCTTTACGCAACGCGCGATAACATTCTTCGGGGGTTATATCTTCTCCGTTAAAATATTTTTCCATCAGGTCATCGTCGTATTCGGCGACTGTTTCAATAAGCTTCTCCCGGTAATCAGCTGCCTGTTCTATCATTGCTTCCGGAATAGCGCTTTCGGTACTGCGCGTTCCGAGATCATCTTCATACATGATCGCCCGCATATTAATCAAGTCTACCATACCGACAAAATTTCCCTCTACACCGATCGGCAGTTGCACAGGAAGGGCCTGAGCATGAAGCCTCTCCCGCAGTTGCTGCAAAACACTGAAGAAGTCAGCTCCAACCGCGTCCATTTTATTGATATAAGCCAGGCGGGGAACATGGTAGCGATCAGCCTGACGCCACACCGTTTCCGATTGGGCCTCTACCCCACCTTTGGCGCAAAAAACAGCAACCACTCCGTCAAGCACCCGTAAAGAACGCTCTACTTCCACAGTAAAGTCCACGTGCCCGGGTGTGTCGATAATATTAATCAAATTGTCTTTCCACCGGCAGGAAGTTGCTGCTGAAGTGATCGTAATTCCGCGTTCCTGCTCCTGGGCCATCCAGTCCATGGTAGCGGTCCCGTCGTGCACTTCGCCAAGCTTGTGCAGGCGGCCGGAGTAAAAAAGAATCCGCTCGGTGGTTGTTGTTTTACCGGCATCGATGTGGGCCGCAATTCCGATATTCCTGATTTTCTCAAGATTGGCTTCTTTATTTAACTCTTTTTTCTGTGCTACCTTTTTGTTTGCTTCTTTGCTCATGTCACCCCTCCTTTCTGTAACTTTTTATTATCCCCGCACTAGCGGGGCTTGTACTACCAGCGATAATGGGCAAAAGCCTTATTCGCTTCAGCCATCTTATGGGTGTCTTCTTTTTTCTTGATCGTACTGCCGGTTCCGCTTGCCGCTTCCATCAATTCTCCAGCCAGGCGTTGGGCCATGGTCTTTTCAGCGCGGTTGCGGGAAAAGTTGATAATCCAGCGTATGGCCAAAATGTTTTTGCGGTGGGAACTGACCTCCACCGGAACCTGGTAAGTAGCTCCGCCAACCCGGCGGGCCTTGACTTCCAAAACAGGAGCAGCATTGTTAACAGCTGTTTCAAAAATCTCGTCTGGTTCCTTACCGGTTTTTTCCTTAATTATATTAAAAGCATCATAAATAATTTCCTGAGCTGCTCCCCGTTGACCATCATACATAAGCTTATTGATAAACCTGGTCACCAGTTTGCTGTTGTAAACCGGATCCGGTAAAATATCACGTTTTGAAACTGGACCTTTGCGTGGCATTTTCAATCACCCACTCCTTACTTTATTACTGCTTTTTCGGCTTCTTGGTGCCGTATTTCGAACGTCCCTGCGCCCTGTTTTCCACTCCGGCTGCATCGAGAGTACCCCTTACCAGGTGGTAACGGACCCCGGGTAAATCCTTGACCCGTCCTCCCCTGACCAGAACAACCGAGTGTTCCTGCAGGTTGTGTCCGATACCGGGGATATAGGCTGTCGCTTCAATTCCATTGGTCAGGCGGACTCTGGCAATTTTACGTAAGGCTGAGTTCGGTTTTTTCGGGGTGGTGGTCGAAACCCTGGTGCAAACACCCCTTTTCTGCGGCGAACGGTCCAGTGCCGGCGCTGTCTTCTTCTTGGTTATTTGCTTGCGCCCCTTGCGAACTAATTGATTGATTGTCGGCATTAGTCCACCTCCTTTAATCTTTTAATATTGCAGCTGTTGCTGCCTTGACTTTTATTCCGAACATCTTACCGAGCTGCCCCATTGTGTCGACATACTGCGGTTCTAGATTAGTTTTTTTACATAAATTAATAACCGGCTTGATTACTTTTCCCTCAGCATCCCCGGCAATAAATACCTGGAGGACTTCTCCTTGCTCCAGGGCCTTTATGGTTTGTTTTGTCCCCACCACTTTATGTCGCGAACTGCTGATCTGATCTTCCAACGGAAAGGCACACCATCCTTATCTAAAACCTCTCCAGTAAACGTCGCTGAGACGCACTTTATGAGTTTAACACCGTATCTAAGCCTTGTCAATTAAAAAATGTATTTTTTTACGACCACAGGCCATATTTAATCTTCAAACATCTCCGGATCTTCTTCCAGGCCTTGCGGTCTTTGATCACCGCTTGCAGCCACCGCCGTCTCTTCGGTATCCATTCCCAGATCTGCTTCCGGTTTGGCTTCCTTTTCCGGTTCCGGTTCAAGACCAACCGGCCTGACGTCTATGTTGCGGTAACGGGTCATCCCGGTGCCGGCCGGAATTAACTTGCCAATTATGACGTTTTCCTTCAGACCAAGCAGCTGGTCCTGGCGCCCCTTAATCGAAGCTTCAGTCAGCACCCGGGTAGTCTCCTGGAATGAAGCCGCTGAAAGGAACGACTCGGTGGCCAGGGAAGTCTTGGTAATGCCGAGCAACAATGGACGGGCCAGGGCCGGATGTCCACCTGCTTCGGTCACTGCTGTATTGATTTCTTCAAATACATGGCTGTCAAGCATCCCCCCGGGCAGCAGATCGGTGTCACCGGATTCTTCAACCTTTACTTTCTTGAGCATCTGGCGAACAATAATCTCGATATGCTTGTCACTGATATCAACACCCTGCATCTTGTAAACCCACTGCACTTCTTTAAGCATGTACAGCTGCACTCCACGGACACCTTTAACCTTCAGAAGCTCATGGGGATTAATAGAGCCCTCGGTCAGCTCATCACCGGCATTAATCTTCTGGCCGTTTTCCACTTTGATCCGCGCCCCGTATGGAATGGGATAAACGCGGTGCTCGCCGTGCTCGGATGTAAGCCTGATTTCACGCTTATACCGGGTTTCGATTACTTCTATTTCCCCGGCGATTTCAGCGATCAGCGATTGGCCTTTCGGTTTCCGCGCTTCAAACAGTTCTTCGACCCGGGGCAACCCCTGGGTAATATCGTCGCCGGCCACACCGCCGGTGTGGAAAGTCCGCATCGTCAGCTGAGTTCCCGGTTCACCAATCGACTGGGCGGCGATAATACCGACCGCTTCGCCAACATTAACTATTTTTCCGTTTGCCAGGTCACGGCCGTAACATTTGACGCACACGCCGTGACGGGTTTTGCAGGTCAGCACTGAACGGAAAAGAACCTCGGTTATGTTGTACTGTAGAATCTCCTGGGCCATCTCCTCGGTAACCATGGTGTCGGCTTCGATCAGCACTTCACCTGTTTCGGGATGATAAACCGGGTCTAAGGTATAGCGGCCGACAACCCGCTTAACCGCATCCTCCAGGTTTTCTTCATTTTCCAGAAATTCGCTCAAACCGATCGATTGACCGGTTCCGCAGTCATCTTCACGGACAATTACATCCTGCACCACATCGACCAGCCGGCGGGTCAGGTAGCCGGAGTCAGCTGTTTTCAGGGCTGTGTCAGCCAAACCCTTCCGGGCCCCGTGTGTGGAAATAAAGTATTCGAGCACGGTCAGTCCCTCACGGAAGTTAGCCCGGATCGGAATATCGATAATCCTTCCGGCAGGGTCGGCCATCAAGCCGCGCATTCCGCCCAACTGGGTGAT
Source organism: Syntrophomonadaceae bacterium (assembly GCA_007130825.1). Lineage (GTDB taxonomy): Bacteria > Bacillota > Dethiobacteria > DTU022 > DTU022 > B1SED10-74M. The sequence goes on from SLRT01000165.1 coordinate 5,044, forward strand.
CTGGGATTCGTTACCGCGCGCGCCGGAATGAGCCATCATATAGATCGGGTTCAGCTCGTCGAGCCCTTCCATCAGGGCTGCGGTCACTTCATCCTTGGCATTGCCCCAAATTTCAATTACACGGTCATAGCGCTCTTTTTCGGTAATCAGACCCCGTTCGTACTGCTGTTCGGTAGCCTCTACTTTTTCCTCGCCGGCTTGCATTATTTCCTGCTTTTGCGGGGGAACAATAATATCGCTTACCGCAACAGTAACCCCGGCACGAGTGGCATAATGAAAGCCAAGCTTTTTAACCTGGTCCAGAATTTCCGCTGTCCGGGTATTGCCATACATCCGGTAGCAGCGGGCAATCAGGTCTGCCAGGAAATCTTTTTTAATCGCTTTATTATGCGGCAATTCCTGCAGGACCTGGTGCGGATCAAAGCCTTTGATCGGCACAAAACTGTGCTCAGGCAGCGAATCGGTGAAATCGGCATTATTCATGAACGGAAAATCTTTGGGGAAAACCTCGTTAAATATTATTTTACCCACTGTTGTCAGCAGGTACTTCTTGCGGCGCACAAATTCACTGCCTTTGAAACCGCCGGCGCGGACAAATATACGTGCCTGCAGGTTGAGATAACCGAGTTCGTAAGCGGTTACCGCCTCTTCGGGATCGGGAAATACCTTGCCCTCGCCCTTCGCTCCGGTTTTTTCATAAGTCAGGTAATAACAACCGAGCACCATGTCCTGGGTCGGTGTTGTTACCGGTTTTCCTTCTTTCGGGTTAAGTATATTATGAGCAGACAACATCAGCAGACGCGCTTCAGCCTGCGCCTCGGCGGAAAGCGGCACATGAACGGCCATTTGGTCCCCGTCAAAGTCAGCGTTGTAAGCGGCGCACACCAGGGGATGAATTTGAATCGCCCTTCCTTCAACCAGTACCGGTTCGAAAGCCTGGATCCCCAACCGGTGCAGGGTGGGGGCGCGATTTAGAAGGACCGGGTGATCTTTAATCACTTCTTCGAGCACATCCCACACTTCGGGACGGACCTTTTCCACCATCCGCTTGGCGCTCTTGATATTGTGCGCCTCACCGTCGCTGACCAGGCGCTTCATAACAAACGGCTTGAACAGTTCCAGGGCCATTTCTTTGGGCAGGCCACATTGATAAAGTTTCAATTCGGGGCCGACAACAATCACGGAGCGACCCGAATAGTCGACCCTTTTTCCGAGCAAGTTCTGGCGGAACCGTCCCTGCTTTCCTTTCAGCATATCACTAAGCGATTTTAACGGCCGGTTGCCGGGACCGGTTACCGGCCGGCCACGACGGCCGTTGTCAATCAGGGCATCGACAGCTTCCTGCAGCATCCGCTTTTCGTTACGGACAATAATGTCCGGGGCGCCCAGGTCAAGGAGCCTTTTCAAACGGTTGTTACGGTTAATTACCCGCCGGTATAGATCGTTTAAGTCAGAAGTGGCAAAACGCCCACCGTCAAGCTGGACCATCGGCCGTAAATCAGGGGGAATAACCGGTATGCCGTCGAGGATCATCCACGAAGGATCATTACCCGACTGGCGGAAAGCTTCGACCACCTCGAGGCGCCTGATGGCCCGGACCTTTTTCTGCCCGCTGGAGCTGACCAATTCCTCGCGTAACTCTAAAGCAATTTCTTCAAGATCAAGCCTTTTTAACAGTTTCTTGATTGCCTCAGCGCCCATCTCTGCTTTAAAACCTTTACCGCTTTTAAACAGCGCCTGGTATTTATCGAAGTATTCGCGGTATTCCCCTTCGGACAAAAGCTGTTTGTCACTTAAATAGGTCTCACCGGGATCAATAACCACGTAAGCGGCAAAATAGAGTACTTTTTCCAATGCCCGCGGGGACATATCGAGCAATAAACCCATTCGGCTGGGAATTCCTTTAAAATACCAGATATGTGAAACCGGTGCGGCCAACTCAATATGGCCCATCCGCTCGCGCCGCACTTTCGCCCTGGTCACTTCGACTCCACAGCGATCACAAACGATGCCGCGGTAGCGAACCCGCTTGTATTTTCCGCAGTGACATTCCCAGTCTTTTTGCGGACCAAATATTTTTTC